>JAZLDW010000001.1:0-14829 GCA_045614945.1 Clostridia bacterium
CTGCAACAAAAAGCACAACTCGGCTATCTCTAATAAAATTATTATAAATTAAAAGGGCGATATAAAATCGCCCTTTTTTTATTACTTTCCGTCAGAACTACAAAAAATACCAATTTTTTGGCGTAAATATCCCTGAAATCTCTGTTTCATCGCTATTTTGCAAGGTTTAAGCGCAAAAAACGACCTCATAGAATTTCTTCTACAAGGTCGTAATTTTATTTTGTTTTGCCTATTGTGTTATAAGGCGGTTTGCCTTTTCACAGCGGTTTTGTTATTTAAATTAGTTGTTGATAGCTGCCTGAGCCGCTGCAAGTCTTGCAATCGGAACACGGAAAGGTGAACATGATACATAATCAAGTCCAATCTTGTGGCAGAACTCAACTGATACAGGGTCGCCGCCGTGCTCACCGCAGATACCTACATGAAACTGTGAGTTAACAGGCTTACCAAGCTGTATAGCCATTTCCATAAGCTTACCAACACCTGTCTGGTCAAGCTTTGCAAATGGGTCGTTCTCAAAGATCTTTGCATCATAGTAAGCATCAAGGAACTTACCTGCATCGTCTCTTGAGAAACCATATGTCATCTGTGTAAGGTCGTTTGTACCAAAACAGAAGAACTCTGCTTCTTTTGCAATCTCGTCTGCTGTGAGACAAGCTCTTGGAATTTCCATCATTGTACCAACTTCATATTCAAGCTCAACACCAGCTGCTGCGATTTCTGCATCTGCAGTCTCTACAACAAAGTTCTTTACATACTTGAACTCCTTGAGATCGCCAGGAAGCGGAATCATAATTTCAGGAACAATGTTCCAGTCAGCATGTGCCTTTTTAACATTGATTGCCGCGCGAATAACAGCCTTTGTCTGCATCTTTGCAATCTCAGGATATGTTACTGCAAGACGGCAACCACGGTGTCCCATCATTGGGTTGAACTCGTGGAGACCTGTGATAATAGCCTTGATATCCTCAACGCTCTTACCCTGTGCTTTTGCGAGTGCTTCAATGTCAGCTTCCTCAGTTGGAACGAATTCGTGGAGAGGAGGATCAAGGAATCTGATTGTAACAGGATTTCCTTCAAGCGCTTCGTAAAGTGCTTCAAAATCGCTCTGCTGATAAGGAAGAATCTTCTCAAGTGCAGCTTCTCTCTCTTCAACTGTGTCTGCACAAATCATTTCGCGGAATGCAGCTATTCTCTCAGCTTCAAAGAACATATGCTCTGTACGGCACAGACCAATACCCTCTGCACCAAGCTCTCTTGCTTTCTTTGCATCCGCAGGAGTATCAGCGTTTGTACGAACCTTGAGAGTTCTGAACTCGTCAGCCCACTCCATGATTCTGCCGAACTCACCAGCGATTTCAGCGTCAACAGTTGGGATAATTCCGTCATAGATGTTACCTGTTGAACCATCAATTGAAATAAAGTCGCCCTCGCTATATGTCTTACCTGCAAGTGTGAACTTTTTGTTTTCTTCGTCCATATTGATCTCGCCACAACCTGATACACAGCAAGTACCCATACCACGAGCAACAACGGCTGCGTGAGATGTCATACCACCACGAACTGTCAGGATACCCTGAGAAGCTTTCATGCCTGTGATATCCTCAGGTGATGTCTCAAGACGAACAAGGATAACCTTCTCGCCTCTATTGTTCCAAGCCTCTGCATCTTCAGCTGTAAATACAACCTTACCGCATGCAGCACCTGGAGATGCGCCAAGACCTCTGCCTGCAGGAGTTGCAGCCTTAAGAGCCTTTGCATCAAACTGTGGGTGAAGAAGTGTATCGAGGTTTCTTGGGTCGATCATAGCAACAGCCTTCTTCTTATCGATCATACCTTCATCAACAAGGTCACAAGCGATCTTAAGAGCAGCCTTTGCAGTTCTCTTACCGTTTCTTGTCTGAAGCATATAGAGTTTTCTGTTCTCAACAGTGAACTCCATATCCTGCATGTCTCTGTAGTGGTCTTCAAGGATTGCACATACCTTGTTGAATTCTTCAAATGCTTCAGGGAACTTCTCTGCCATCTCAGCGATAGGCATAGGTGTACGAACACCCGCAACAACGTCCTCGCCCTGTGCGTTTACAAGGAACTCACCCATAAGGCCTCTGTCACCAGTAGCTGGGTCACGAGTGAAGGCAACGCCTGTACCACAGTCATCACCCATATTACCAAATGCCATCATCTGTACGTTAACAGCGGTTCCCCATGAATAAGGAATATCGTTGTCACGACGATAAACATTTGCTCTGGGGTTGTCCCATGAACGGAAAACGGCCTCTACTGCGCCCATAAGCTGTTCCTTCGGGTCAGTTGGGAAGTCCTTACCAATCTTGTTTTTGTACTCAGCCTTGAACTGACCAGCAAGTACCTTAAGATCATCCGCAGTAAGCTCGATATCCTGAGTAACTCCCTTTGATTCTTTCATTTCGTCGATAAGCTGCTCAAAGTACTTCTTACCAACTTCCATAACTACATCAGAATACATTTGGATAAATCTTCTGTAGCAGTCCCATGCCCATCTTGGATTGCCAGACTTTGCAGACATAGCCTCAACAACATCCTCATTAAGACCAAGGTTTAAGATGGTGTCCATCATACCAGGCATTGATGCTCTTGCACCACTACGAACAGATACGAGGAGTGGATTTTCTTTATCACCAAACTTCTTGCCGCAGATTTCTTCCATCTTTGTGATGTTTTCCATTATTTCAGCCTGAATAGCCTCGTTAATTTTACGACCATCCTCATAGTACTGTGTACAAGCTTCTGTTGAAACAGTAAAGCCCTGAGGAACAGGAAGACCGATTTTTGTCATCTCAGCGAGGTTTGCACCTTTACCGCCGAGAAGCTCTCTCATTGATGCGTCACCTTCTTTAAAAAGGTATACGAACTTCTTTGACATAATGTACCTCCAAATATATATTGTTTTAATTTATTTACTGTTTGTTTTGTTCTGCCTCAATTCTGCAAAAAATTCTGAAAGCAGAGCGGAGCATTCCTCCTCCATAATGCCGCAATAACACTCGACATTATGCAAATGGGAACCTGATAAAAAGCAACCCAGATTTGATACGGCACATCCGCCGATTTTGTCATAAGCGCCAAAATAGACACGCCTGAATCTTGCATGAGATATTGCCCCGCAACACATTGTGCAGGGTTCAAGCGTGACATATAAATCACAATCTGCAAGTCTCGCAGTGCCAAGCGCTAAAATCGCGCGTTCTATCGCAACAATTTCTGCATGCCGCAAAGGATTATTTTCACTCTCACATAAATTATGTGCCGAAGAAATAATTTTATTGTCTTTGACAACAACTGCGCCAACTGGAACTTCGCCCGCCTCGGACGCGCTTTTTGCTTCATCTATTGCTTTTTTCATAAATTCATTGTACATAGGATACCCCGCACAAAAATTTATTTTTACACGACAAATCCCTACATAAATCTATGCAGGGACTTTATTTAGTTTTTTATTTCTGAATGTATGGGCTAAGCTCATCTAAAAGTGAGGTGCAATCCTCGCCGTGTGCTTCTACCTTGATGGGTTTTGTCAAATCAAGGCTAAAGATACCCATGATTGATTTTGCATCAACAACATAGCGACCTGATGTAAGGTCTATTTCATAATCATACTTTGTAACAACATTTACAAAGTTTTTAACATCGTTAATTGAACTAAGTATTACTGAAAATTCTGTCATTATACTAACCTCCTAAAAAAAATTATATTTATCCTATTAAATTATACAATTTTTTCTTGCATTAGTCAATTAAAAATTATATAATAATTTCATAGATTTATTTAAACAAATTTATGCAATACTTATAAGACATAATAAACTATTGTTATTTCCTTGTTTGGGATGATAATTTACAGAGGCATATACATATATTCGCCCGAAACCAAAATACCAAAACTGCGATTTACTTAATAAATTTTTTACCTTTAAAAATCACAAAGCAAGGGTGGTGGAATAAGTGACGGTTAAATTCATAACTCTGGGTTGTAAAACAAACTCATACGAGAGCGAAGCCATGGCCCAGCTCTTTGAAGATTCAGGATATAAAGTCATCTCAAAAGGTGTTGCCGATATTTATATTATAAACACCTGTACCGTTACAGGCACAGGCGCGTCAAAAAGTATTAAAATGATACATAAAGCGCGCAAGGAAAATCCAAATGCCACAATTGCCGTCACAGGATGCTTGTCACAGACTGAACCTGACAGAATCATAAAAGAAAATGCAGATGTTATCATAGGTAACAAGCATCGGAGTAAGATAGTTTTTTTATGCGAAGAAGCTGAAAAAGGTAAAAAGATATGCAAGGTTGAGGATATATTAAAGGTTAAGGACTATGAGGAACTTGGCATTGTTCATAGACAGAGAAGAATTCGTGCAGAAATAAAAATAGAGGACGGCTGTAATAACTTTTGCTCCTATTGTAAAATTCCGTACGCAAGAGGTCCTGTACGCTCAAGAAATATTGACAAAATAATAGAAGAAGCCACAACCCTTATAAATGATGGATACATAGAGCTCGTACTTACCGGTATACATATCGGTTCCTACGGCAAGGATTTGAAAACTAATATCAGCCTTATTGATGTAATTGAGAAAGTATGTTCAATTCCGGGAGATTTCAGGCTTCGGCTTGGTTCTCTTGAACCTATAGTTGTTACAAAAAATTTTACAGAACGCGCATCTACACTTTCAAAACTTTGTCCACAGTTTCACATGTCTTTGCAAAGCGGTTGTGACAAAACCCTGAAAACAATGAGAAGAAATTACACAACTACAGAATTTAAAAATGCAGTTTTAAATCTTAGACAAGCCTTTAAAGATGCCGCGATTACAACGGATCTGATTGTTGGCTTCCCTGGTGAAACAATAGAAGACTTTGAGGAATCTAAAAATTTTTGCGAGGAAATAGGGTTTTCACAAATGCATATATTTCCATACTCTGTAAGAGAAGGAACAGCCGCTGCAAAACTTGACAACAAAGTGACTGAAGAAGAAAAATCCCGCCGTTCTCATATAATGCTCGGTGTTGCAAAAAACCTTAAAAGTCGTTTTTACCAAGGGTTTATAGGCAAATCTTTTCCTGTTCTTTTTGAACAGCAAAAAGATGGACTTTGGTGTGGTTTTACTGAAAATTATATGGATGTTAGACTAAAGTGCAGCAGTAACTTAAAAGGTAAAATAAAAGAAGTTGTTCTTTATGAATACAATGAAAAAGGCCAGTATGTGTTAGCAATAGAAAAATAGAAAATTCTAAACTTTTTTTGAAGGGAAGGATTATTATGTATGACGGTTTTATAAAAGTAGCATCTGCAACGCCGGAAGTAAAAGTTGCCAATGTTGAATTTAACACAGAAAAAACTATCAAATGTATAAAAGAGGCAGCAAAAAATGGTGCAAATTTAATTGTTTTTCCACAATTGGGACTTACCTCTTATACATGCGGAGATTTGTTTTTACAGATAAATCTTATAAAGCGCGCTGAAAATTGTCTTTTAAAACTTGCAAAAGATGTTTCAGATCTTGATATTTTATCTGTTGTTGGTTTACCTGTAAATTATCAGGGCAAGCTCTATAATTGTGCAGCTTTTGTAAAAAACGGCGAAATTTTAGGCTTTGCAACTAAAGATTCACTTGTCAACCATGGGGGTTTGTGTGAAAGCAGATATTTTGACAAGCTTAATGAAAACACAACCGTTTTATTTGGAAAAAAACATGTTCCAATCGGTCCAAAACTTATATTTAAAGCGAATAATTATGAGGAATTTTCAGTTGCTGCAGAAATATGTGAAGATTTATTTGAAGCATCATCTCCAAGTGTGCGACATTGTACAAACGGCGCAACTATAGTTGTTAATCTTTCTGCAAAATCAGAAATTGCAGGAATAAATGAAAAAATAAAAAAGTTTATAGAAGTACAATCTGAAAAAAACTGCTCCGCTTATGTATATTCCTGCGCAGGAGAAGGAGAATCTACAACAGATATGGTTTTTTCGGGAAAAAGAATAATAGCAGAAAACGGTAAAATTATATCAGATTCTAAACCATTTTCAACAGGAATAACTTATGCAGAGGTTGATTTACAAAAAATACTGCAGGAAAGAAAAAGTAGTACTCTCTTTTATAATAATTCCGACAATTCTTATAGGAATTTATATTTTGATACAAAAATAAAAGAAATTACTCTTAACAGATATTTTTCATCAACACCTTTTATTCCCGAAGACAAAGATATTCTTGATAAAAGATGTGAAGAAATTTTAAATATTCAGTGTTTTGGTTTAAAAAAGAGACTTTCTCATATAGGAACAAAAAAAGTTGTAATAGGAATTTCTGGCGGACTTGATTCTACCCTTGCCCTTTTAGTTACCGCAAAAACTTTTGATATTTTAAATATACCCAGAAAAAATATTATAGCTATTACAATGCCCAGCTTTGGTACAACTGACAGAACATATAATAATGCAAAAGAGTTAGTTAATCATCTTGATGCAACATTACTTGAAATAAATATAAAAAATTCTGTTATAAACCATTTATCCGATATTGGAGCAGATATAAATTGTCATGATGTAACATATGAAAATTCTCAAGCAAGAGAAAGAACACAAATTTTAATGGATGTTGCAAACAAAAACAGCGGAATTGTAATAGGCACTGGAGATTTATCAGAGCTTGCTCTTGGTTTTGCAACATATAACGGCGACCATATGTCTATGTATGGCGTAAATTCATCTATTCCAAAAACATTAATGAGATATATTATTAAATATGTTGCATCAACAAGCGATGAAAGTCTTAAAAATATATTATTAGATATAGTAAACACTCCTGTAAGTCCTGAACTTTTACCGCCTGACGAAAATGGTAATACTTCTCAGCAAACCGAGAATATCGTAGGACCTTATGAACTTCATGATTTCTTTATATATTACACTATAAGATATGGTTTTTCAAAAGAAAAAATAATAAGAATCGCAGAAATTGCTTTTAAAGACATTTATAAAAAAGAAATCATAGTAAAATGGTATGATATATTTATACGAAGATTTTATAATAATCAATTTAAACGCTCTTGTCTGCCAGATGGACCAATGGTTGGTTGTGTTTCTCTATCACCAAGAAACAGTTGGTGTATGCCATCTGACGCAATAGTTCCGGAATAATAAAAAAACGCCTTTCGGCGTTTTTTTTTATTCTTTAGGGATTGGCAATGTTATGGTAACTCTTGTATATTTTGTATATTCACTCTCTATTTTTATTTTACCATTATAATTTTCTATAATTTCTTTTGCAATAGATAATCCAAGGCCTGTTCCACCTCTGTCTCTACTTCTTGATTCTTCTTCAACCCTGTAAAATCTCTCAAAAATATGTCCAAGCTTATTCTCCGGGATTCCCCATCCTGTATCCTCTATCTTTATATATATCTCATTATGAAGCTTACCCGAAAATATTGTTATTTTATCTCCCCTTGATGTGTATTTAATAGAATTAGAAATAATATTCTTAACTGCCCTTTCAATATCATTTTTTGTTCCTTTAAACATTGGTAAATCAGTCATTCTGTTGTATGTAAGTTTAAGCTCTTTTTTTTCTGCTTCAAGCTTAAATGTATTTACCAGAGAAACAATCATTTCATCTATTGAGAAAGGCTCATTACTTTTTGGCATTGCATTCATTTCATATTTACTTATATCAAGTAAATTCTGAATAAGCTCTGTCATTTTTCCTGATTCTTCATACACTATATTTAAAAGATTTGAAGCCATAGCCTTATCGTCAAGGTAGCTGTTTAAAACTGTTTCTGTATAAGAACTTATAACAGTAATAGGAGTTCTCAACTCATGTGATACATCTGCAACAAATTTCTTCATTGCTTCCATAAGATTAAACTGATCTGTTACATCTTCAAAAACACAAACTATACCAGCAGTTTTATCATTATCAATTTTAAATGGTATAAACCAAACTTTTATATATCCGTCGTCTTTTTTTATTTCTTTTTCTATTATTTTTGAATTTTCTATGTATGAAAATTCTGCCATACAAATTTCTACACCTAAATTTTGAAAAAACTTATCAAACTTCATATTTTTGTCTTTTCTTGTAAGTTTAAGAATTTTTTTTGCAGCAGAATTTATCTGTATAGGATTTTGATTTATATCAAAAGTAATAATTCCGTTATTTATATGTTCTATTATAACTTCAAGCTTGTGCTTATCAATATTCATTTGTTTTATGCTTCCTGCCATAACAAAACCCATATGATTTATAGCACGCAAAAGCTCATTAAACTCACTTATTTTTATATCATCAAAATTTTCATAAAGTTCTCCCTTTTCAAGTCCTTCTGCCCTTTTTGTTATCCTCTTTACAGGCACAGTAACTTTTCTGGATAAGAAAAAAGCAAGAATTAAAGCAATACAAATAACAGTTATTATACAATATAAAAAGGTATTAGAATATGAAAAAAATTCGTTTTTTATCTGGTTTATATCAGGAAAAAATAATCCTGTCTTTCCATATAGAAAAAATAAAAATGTTATTAATAATGAAATTAAAAGTGCACAAGTGCACCAGATTGCATATTTAAAATAAATTTTTTTTAACATATTTTCACCTTCTTTTTTATAAGTATATCATATTATTTTTTATCAGTAAAGTTTTTTCTTTTATATATTATATAATATATATTATTAATAGTTGTTGTGGTTGTTGTTGGGGGTGTTTATATTGTTAATTTTATAAATAAGCTCAATAAAAATGATAATTTTATGTTTTGCACAGATATTTGTTTATGTTTATTTAACTAACATTTATCAACAGTAAAAATTAAAAGTAGATTTTTAAAAATTTAATCCACAAATACCTAACATTTTATAAACAGGAAAAATGTTTATAAAAATAAAATGAATATCTATGCTTGTATTATTTATATAGATAAAATAAAAAAGTACGGAGTTGTAGATATGAAAAAAATACTTAAAACGGTTTTTGTTTATATAGGTTTGTTAATTGGTGCAGGGTTTGCATCTGGCAGAGAAATTTTAGAATATTTTAACTCAAAATCAAATACCAGTTTTATGGGAATTTTAATAGCCTCTTTTTTATTTATTTGTATAGCATATATAATTATTTCAAAAGCCTCCCAGGAAGGAATTTGCGATTTTTCTTCTTACATAGATTCCGTTGCAGGGAAATTATCAAAACACATAAAAATTTTTATGTTTATTTATATGTTTTGTTCTTTATTTGTTATGTTTTCAGGCTCAGGGGCTCTTGTAGATAACTTGTCGTTATGTCCAAAATTTTTTGGTGCAGTTTTAATGGGACTTGTCTGTTTTATTGTTTTAAGTTTTGATTTAAAGGGAATAGTTTTAATAAATACTATATTAGTTCCTTTAATGATTTGTGGAATTTTATATGTATCTTTTTGTTGCGCTGTTTTTGGAGATGCTTTAACTTTTTCTGCATCTGATGTTGCAAGAGGAGAAATAACAATGTCTGCAATATGCTATTGCGCCTATAATACAATAAATGCAGGATCTGTATTGGTACCTCTTGCAAAGGATATGAACAAGCGGGAAATATCGATTTCTTCTATTATGGGTGGATTTATTATAGGTCTTCTTTTAATTTGCGTGTGGAAAATTCAAGGTATAAATTTTGCTGCATTATGGGATAAGGATATACCTATGATGGAACTTGCGGCGCTTTGCGGAAAGACTTGTAAAAAAGTTTATACTGCTGTTTTGTTTATGTCAATATGTACTACGGCGGTCTCGTGTGGTTTTGGTTTAATGTCTTATTTTGAAAATAAAATTAAAAATTCTTCTGATCGTATAATTTTTTCGGCAATAATATGTCTTGCGGCTATTCCTCCTGCAATGTATGGATTTTCGGCTCTTGTATCAGATTTATATTCTTTTTTCGGGTATGTAGGAATGGCATGGATGATATGGATTATAATTGATAAATATAAATGACTTGTAAAAATTTGGAAAGTATGTTATAATACTTATAAAAATACAATTTAAAAGTAAAAATCGAGGTGTTTTTACATAATGCGCCTTGACATAAAGAAAATTATGATGTAATATATTTTTTGTAACATATTTGTAACAAAACTGTAATATAAAAGATATATGACATAAAGAAGAGATACAAGAGGAGAAAATTATGTTTGGACAAGATATAGGTATAGATTTAGGTACTGCCTCAATTTTGGTTTATGTAAAAGGCAGGGGGATAATTGCAAAAGAACCATCTGTTGTTGCTATTGATAAAAATACAAACAGATTGATTTCTGTTGGACTTGAAGCACAGCAGATGCTTGGTAGAACCCCGGGAAACATTGTAGCGGTGCGCCCGTTAAGAGAGGGAGTAATTTCTGATTATACTGTAACAGAGCGCATGCTTAAATACTTTATACAAAGAGCAACAAAAGGCGGAATACTTTCTGCACTTTTTAAGCCGCGTGTGGTTATATGTGTTCCAAGCGGAGTGACCGAAGTAGAAGAAAGAGCGGTAATTGATGCAAGCATGCAGGCGGGAGCCGGCAGAGTTGACCTTATTGAAGAACCGCTTGCGGCGGCTATTGGAGTTGGCATAGATATTTCACAGCCCTGCGGTAGTATGGTTGTTGATATCGGTGGTGGAACAAGTGATATTGCGGTTATTTCTCTCGGAGGAGTAGTACACAGCGAGTCTATTAAGGTTGCGGGCGATACATTCGACGAAGCAATAATTAAATACATACGCAGAAAGTATAATATATTAGTTGGAGAGCGTACAGCTGAAGAGCTTAAAATAAAAATTGGGTGTGTCTTAAAGAGGGATAAGCTTCTTGCTATGGATATAAGAGGAAGAAGTTTGGTGTCGGGGCTTCCTAAAACATTGCAGGTAACATCTGATGAGATGTATGAAGCTCTTTCCGAGACAGCGGCAGAGATTGTTGAGGCAGTAAAAAATATTCTTGAAAATACCCCGCCGGAGCTTGTAGGAGATATAAGCTCAAGAGGAATCATAATGACGGGTGGTGGTTCTCTTATTCATGGCATGAGCAGACTTATACAAAATGAGACGGGTATAAAAACGGTGATTGCTGAGGATGCGCAAGAGTGCGTTGCAAAGGGAACAGGCAAGGCACTTGATAATTTAGAGCTTTTGAGACAGTACAAAGCAGTAGAAAAAAGAGGAATATTTTAAAAAGAGTGCAAGCAACGCTTGCACTCTTTTTAATGGTGTGAAACATTGTTGTTATAATCGAGAATTTATCTTTAAATTACCGAATATTATTATATCGGTGGTATATATGCTAAATTATATATGGGGGGCAATGATTGTAATATCTCTGGTTGTCTCTCTTTTTACAGGAAGAATTGAACAAACTGCAGCGGCAGCGGCAACGGGTGCAGCAGCTGCAATAGAAAATTGTATTTCTTTGCTTGGAATAATGTGTCTGTGGACAGGAATTGCAAAAATAGGAGAGAGGGCAGGCATAGTTGATGTATTTTCAAAAATTTTGCGGCCGATTACAAGGATAATGTTTCCAAAATTAGAGCAAGACAGCCCTGCGCACTCAGCAATTGTTATGAACATAGTGGCAAATCTTTTAGGAATGGGAAACGCTGCAACTCCGCTGGGGATAAAGGCGATAAAAGAACTTGACAAAATAAATCGAAAGAAACATATAGCCACTAATGAGATGTGTATGTTTGTCGTCATAAACACTGCGTCGATTCAGCTTTTGCCTGTAACGCTTATATCATTGCGACAAAGTTTTGGCTCGCAAAATCCGGGAGAGGTAATAGTTCCTGTGTGGATTGTTAGTATTTGCGCAATTTTTGTAGGTGTAGGTGTTGCAAAACTACTCGAGAGGAGACGACGGCTTTGATTAAGTATATTTCAGTATATATGATGCCTTTATTTATTGGTATATTTGTTGTATATGGTATGATAAAGCGCGTGGGTGTATATGATTGTTTTACCGAAGGAGCAAAAGAGGGAGCAAAAAGTATGACCGGCATTATTGCGCCGCTTGTTGGTCTTATGGTGGCAATAAGTATGTTTAGAGAGAGCGGTGCGCTTGAGCTTCTTACAAAATTTATGTCACCTATCCTCTCAAAAATCAAAATTCCGGGTGAGATTCTTCCTCTTGCACTTTTGCGCCCTATTTCAGGCAGTGCATCACTTGCTATAATAACGGATTTGTTTAAAAATCTTGGGCCAGACTCAATTGAGGGCAAGATTGCCTCGGTTATGATGGGCTCGACAGAGACAACTTTCTATACAATAGCAGTGTATTTTGGGGCTGTGGGAATAAAAAACACGCGTCACACCTTGCCGTCTGCCCTGTCTGCAGATTTGACAGGCATTATTCTGTCGGCAATAGTCGTGCGCGCATTAATAGTCTAATTCTAAACAAAAAAATGCAGGACTCCATAAGCAAATATGCTCACAAAACCCTGCTGGTATTATTATGCGTTAGCGTCGTTGTCTGCGTCCGGATCACAAATAACAAGTTCAACCGATTTGGTCAAAACATCGGCATAGCTATATGATACGCGTCTCTCAACTGGAGAGAATGTATCCTGATTGTCAAGCTTTACAATAAAGATGCTCGGATAAATGCTTTCGATTACACCTTCTCTGACAACAAACTGCTTTCTGCCATGCTTTGAACGCAATCTGACCTTGCTTCCGACATTGTCGGACAAGTCGGACTTGATTTTCACCAATTCCTTCTGGATATACACTTTTACAACACCTCTTTTTTCATAGTTAACATTATATCACAAAAGTTTGTTTTTGTAAAGAGAAATAAACAAATATTTTACAAGTTTTTTACAGATATGTTACAGGGCGCATTTCTTGACAATTTTTGTATTTTAGAGTATACTTAAGATACTTAAAATGGGGTCATATATAAAATTTTAAGCAGAGGGGAGAGGCCTCCGTGTCTGATAATGCTCATAGAAGAAAAACGGATATTGTCTTTTTAAACATTTTGTTTTGTATGCTTGTTATGTTTATTCATATAGCATCAGAAATTGTAACAAAAATGCCAAAGGATACATATTTTTTTAAAACGGTTTTTTCTGCTCACCGACTCTCTTCGTTTGTTGTTCAGGGGTTTATTCTCCTTAGCGGAGTAAAGTTTTTTCTTCATAAGAGAAACAATATAAATTATTTAAAATACTACGCTTCAAGATTTTACCGTGTAGTGATTCCATATATAATCTGGGTTATTATATACTATTTGTATTTTTGCAGCAAAGATTATTTTGATTTTTCAGTATCAGATCTTTTTATGCACATTTTAAAAGGAGACTTGTCGGCGCATTTTTATTTTGTAATAATTCTTATACAGTTTGATCTGCTTGCACCATTGTGGGTGGTGCTGTTTAAAAGAGGAAACGCTGTAGTTCACATTGCTTTCTCGCTTATTTTGACGGTTATTGCAAGTCAATATCTTGTGCCTATACTGACAACTGTTTTTCCTTCAATGCCCAACATCAATCTTGACAACTGTTTTTTAAGATATCAGATATACTGGACAGCAGGGTGTATTATTGGTATGCATTACGGAGAGTTTCAGAATTACCTGAAGAACAACAAGACAAGCATAACGCTTGCTTTTTTACTCTGTGCAGCCCTGAATATTAGGCTTGTCCTGTCAACGATTGGCAGGTCTTTGCCTTGGCTTGATTTTGTGCACATAATGTATTGCATATCGGCGATTTTGTTCTTTTATATGGTATCGCAACTGTTTGCAGGCGCCGGCGGCAAGATGCTGAGGCCCGTGTCGTTTGTAGATAAATCAAGCTATAGCATCTATCTTATACACTGCCTTGTGCTTGTAATGACCGACTTTGCTATGACGGACAGAGGAATAACATCGCTTACTACAAGGTTTGGAATACGGGCTGCGGTGGTTTATGGCGTAAGTATCGGTGTATGTGTCCTCTGGCAGATTATAAAATATCCTTTTGCCAGAATGATAAGGAAGTCTTAAGAGTGTGTGGCGCGGCACAATATTCGGAGGCAAAATATAATTGGCATAAATTGATTTTAAAATTCAGATTGTATAAAAATTTCCATGAAAGGCAGAATATATATGAAACTCAGTAACCCATCAGAACTCAAGGCGCTGCTTGAGAGGCATGGATTTTCGTTTTCAAAATCTCTTGGACAGAACTTTCTGATTGACGACAATGTGCTCAATAGGATAGTATCAGCGACAGAACTTACCTGTGACGATTGCGTACTTGAAATCGGACCAGGGGCAGGAACTCTTACGCGTCTTTTGGCGCAAAGCGGTGCAAAATGTGTAGCCGTCGAGATTGACAAGGCGCTGCTTCCTGTATTAGAAGAATCTATGGGAGAGTTTGAAAATTTTAAGCTTATAAATGAGGATATTTTAAAGGTAGATTTGAAAAAGCTCGTTAATGAAGAGTTTAAAAATAAACCCTTTCATGTTATAGCAAATTTACCGTACTACATAACTACTCCTATTGTCATGGCGCTTCTTGAAAATCACCTCCCGGTTGCTTCTATGACATTGATGGTGCAAAAAGAGGTGGCAGACAGAATGTGCGCACAGTGCGGAGGCAAGGAGTATGGTGCACTATCGGTGGCGGTTCAGTATTACGCAGAACCAAAAGTGATTTGCAAGGCGGAACCGCATTGTTTTATTCCGCAGCCAAAGGTAGCGTCAAGCGTTGTTAATCTGAAAGTTGGCGAAAACCCTACTGTATCGGTAGGAAATGAGAAGATGTTCTTTGCTCTTGTAAAGTC
>JAZLDW010000002.1:0-4960 GCA_045614945.1 Clostridia bacterium
TTTGAACGCTCACCGTTTGAGTATGCAGTTTCTTTAACAACCTTAACCTCGCCTGTAAAGTAATCGAACTGAGTCTGTACATAAGTAAAGCCGTTGATTCTTGAAATAATCTGTGCTGCATCCTTGCCAAGACCGTTAAGGATTACGCGGAGGTCTTCTTTTCTTGCTTTGTTTGCACTCTTTGCAAGACCGATAGCACCCTCAGCTGCTGCAAATGACTCATGACCTGCAAGGAAAGCAAAACACTTTGTTTCTTCTCTGAGAAGTCTTGCACCGAGGTTACCGTGACCGATACCAACTTTTCTGTCGTCTGCAACAGAACCGGGGATACAGAACGACTGAAGTCCAAGACCAATTTTTTCTGCAGCATCTGCTGCAACAGTACAACCATCTTTGATTGCAATTGCTGCGCCTACAATGTATGCCCAGCAAGCATTTTCAAAACATATTGGCTGAATTTCTTTTACCATGTTATATACATCAATGCCTTTGTCATCACATATCTGCTTTGCTTCTTCAATAGAGGAGATTCCGTGTTTCTTAAGTTCTGCATTGATTTGGTCAATTCTTCTTTCATAACTTTCAAATAATGCCATAATATTAACCCTCCTTATTCGTGTCTGGGGTCGATGAGCTTATCTGCATCATCAACTCTACCGTACTGTCCGCTTGCCTTTTCAAGTGCCTCGTTTGCATCCATACCTTTGCCGATCATTTCCATCATCTTGCCAAGGTGAACAAACTTATAACCAATAGTCTGACCCTCTTTGTCAACTGCAAGCTTTGTTATGTAGCCTTCTGCAAGTTCAAGATATCTTGGACCCTTTGCTTTTGTAGCATATGTTGTACCAACCTGGCTGCGGAGACCCTTACCAAGGTCCTCAAGACCTGCGCCAACAGGGAGACCATCCTCTGAGAATGCAGTCTGTGTACGACCATAAACTATCTGGAGGAAAAGCTCTCTCATAGCTGTATTGATAGCGTCACAAACAAGGTCTGTGTTGAGCGCTTCGAGAAGAGTTTTACCAACCAAAATTTCTGATGCCATAGCAGCTGAATGTGTCATTCCGCTACAACCGATTGTCTCAACGAGAGCTTCTTCAATGATGCCCTCTTTAACATTGAGAGTAAGTTTACATGTGCCCTGTTGAGGCGCGCACCAGCCAATACCGTGTGTAAGGCCTGAAATGTCACTAACTTCTTTTACTTGTGTCCATTTTCCCTCCTGAGGAATGGGGGCAGGACCGTGATATGCGCCCTTTGCAAGGGGACACATCTTTTCTACTTCGCTTGAATACTTCATATGTCTGCTCCTTTCGCTTCACATATAGTGAAAAATGTAATATTTTCATAATTTACTAAATCAGATTATTAAATATATGGTAATCTGAAATATGTCCTACATAATTATAGCATAAAAAAATAATTATGCAAGGTAAAATTTCAAAAATACTCCAATTTTAGGTATTTTTATACAATAGATAAAAGTATATAAATAAAATAATGATTATATTATGATAATTTTTTATATTTTTGACAAAATCCATTGACAAATGAAGAAAAAAATATTATTATGTATAAAAAAATAATAAGCTAAGTGAAGAATGCAGGAGAAAGATGTATATCTTGCCGAAGGAGTAACGCTCTCAGGTGCCGCGAGGCGATGACTGCAGTCGGATAGCACTCCGGAGAAGTCCGCCAAATATAAATGGCAAAAGGATGCCGAAGGTGTAAAACCATGTTATGGTTAATCTCTCAGGCAAAAGGACGGAGACGATTTGTCTTGCAATATCTGCGGAGTTTTTGTGTGCAAAAACTCCGCTTTTATTTGTTTCTGAATATTCGGTATGTTATCCAAAAAACTTCACAAGGCAGGAAAGAAGGAGTTTTTATGGATAACTTTTTTGTTTGGTTAACTGACTTTAACGATGTCATTAACGGTTTTGTTTGGAACAATGGTCTTTATTTGTTGCTTGCAACAGGTGTTATTATGACCATTATAACAGGTGTTTTTCAGATTACCAAAATTGGTCACTGGTTTGCAGAGACTTTGGGTAGCCTTTTTAAGAAGGACGTTTCAGGTCATGTAAAGGGAAAGTCTATTTCTCAGTTTCAGGCGCTCTGTACTGCTCTTGCAGCAACTATCGGTGTAGGTAATATCGCCGGTGTTGCAGCTGCGATTGTTGGCGGTGGTCCGGGTGCTGTCTTCTGGATGTGGGTTGCGGCTTTCTTTGGTATGATGACTAATTATTCCGAAAATGTTCTTGGTATATACTACAGAAGAAAGAACGTTGACGGCGAGTGGTCAGGTGGTGCAATGTACTATCTTCAGGATGGTCTTGGAAAGTACAAAAACTGTAAGTGGATAGGTAAAATTCTTGCAATCTTGTTCTCAATATTTGCAATCCTTGCATCATTTGGTATTGGTGCAATGGGACAGATTAACAAAATCGTTGTAAACGTTGTATCTGCGTTTAATGTTCCGGCACTCTCATCTAATATATTGTATGGCGAGATATCAATGTATCATCTTATAATTGGTATTGTTCTTGTGGTTATTGCAGCTCTTATAATTCTTGGTGGACTTAAGAGAATAGCAAACTTTGCAGAAAAGGTTGTACCTATAATGGTTGTATTCTTTGTTCTCGGCAGCCTTGTTATTATTGGAATCAACTACGCTCAGGTTGGCGCAGCGTTTAGTGCAATATTTAAGTATGCATTTACAGCTCCTGCTGTATGGGGTGGTGTTACAGGTATTGCGGTTAAACAGATTGTTACTCTTGGTTGTAAGCGTGGCGTATTCTCAAACGAGGCAGGTCTTGGTTCATCTGTAATGGTTCATTCTAACTCTAATGTTGTAGAGCCTGTTCGTCAGGGACTTTGGGGTATATTTGAAGTATTTGCTGATACTATGGTAGTTTGTACTATGACAGCGTTGGTTGTACTTACATCAGGTGTGCTTAATCTTGATACCGGTGTTCTTGCTGCGGGTGCAGACGATGCAAACCTTGTTGCTAAGGCTTTTGGTGGTATTTTTGGTATCTGGGGTGAGAGATTTATTGCTGTTGCAATTCTACTCTTTGCTTTTACAACCGTACTTGGTTGGGATCATTACGGTACAAAAGCATGGGAATATATGTTTGGAACAAAATCAACTAAACTCTACAAGGTTATTCATCTTATAATGATATTGTGTGGTGCGTTGTTGACATCATCTCTTGCGTGGGATATTTCAGACACATTCAATGGTCTTATGATGGTGCCTAACCTTATTGGTGTTCTTGCTCTTTCAGGTCTTGTTGTTAAGATAACCAAGAATTATGTTGACAGAAAACTTAAAGGTAAGGACATCAAGCCTATGCTCTCTGTTTTTGAAGATGTTCAGGAAGAACAAGAGAAGAAATTATAATTAATAAACAAAAATTCCGGAAATTAAATTTCCGGAATTTTTTTTAAATATATTGCACATATAGGTAAGAGTGTGGTAGAATTAATATAAAATATCTTATATATGGTGATGCATGATGAAGAAGGGTCTTGTAATGGAAGGTGGAGCAATGCGTGGAATGTTTACCGCCGGGGTAACAGACGTATTGATGGAGAACAACATTGAATTTGATGGAGCAATCGGTGTTTCTGCCGGTGCTTGTTTTGGGTGTAATTATAAATCAAGACAAATCGGCAGAACGATAAGATATAACAAAAAATATTGTGCAGACAAGAGATATTGCGGATGGTCCTCGTGGCTCAAAACGGGTAATTTCTATAATGCAGAGTTTGACTATAATGAGCTGCCCAATAAACTTGATGTATTTGATACAAAAACATATATGGAAAATCCTATGGAGTTTTATGTTGTAGCAACAGATGTGATGACAGGTATGCCTGTATATCGTAAGTTGCCAAGTTGTGATGCCTATGACCTTTTATGGATGAGAGCGTCAGCCTCTATGCCACTACTTTCGAAATTTGTTGAGATTGATGGAGGTAAGTATTCAGATGGAGGAACATCTGACTCAATACCTCTTGAATATTTTGAAAAGATCGGTTACGAAAAAAATGTTGTAATTACGACACAACCCGAAGAATTTGTCAAAGAATCAAATAAATTTCTTCCATTGTTTAAAATTATTTATAAAAAATATCCTGAGTTTATTTGCGCGCTGGAAAACAGACATATTATGTACAACCAACAGTTAAACTACATAAAAGAAGCAGAAAAACGAGGGACTACACTTATTATAAGACCATCAGAGCCATTGAATATCAAACATGGAGAAAAGGACCCGAACGAACTTGAGAGAGTATATCAAATAGGCAGGAGTATTGGTCAAGGATATGTTGAACGAATAAAAGAATTTCTAAGTGATAAATAAAGGGGGATACATATGCAGGAGTTAATAGAAAAAGGAAAAAAAGCAAAAGAAGCATCTTATGAACTTGCAAAACTGTCTTCACAGGAAAAAAATACTGCATTGTATGCTATTGCAAGTGCGTTGCGCAATCAGACAGAGTATATCATTGCTGAAAACCAAAAAGATATTGATGCGGCAAAAGAAAAAAATATGCGAGAAGGTTTAATAGATAGATTGATGCTAAACGATGCGCGCATAGAATCAATGGCAAAAGGGATAGAGGAGATAGCTGAATTATCCGACCCAATAGGCGAAGTGGTCAGCAAATCTATCAGACCAAATGGACTTGAAATTTCAAAAGTTCGTGTTCCGCTTGGGGTTATAGGTATTATATACGAGGCAAGACCAAACGTTACTGCGGATGCAGCGGGGTTGTGCATTAAGGCGGGAAACTCAGTTATTCTCCGTGGTGGAAAAGAGGCAATAAATTCGAACCTCGCAATCACAAAAGTTATGCAGGAAGCTGGCTATAAAGCAGGATTGCCAGAAGGGTGTATAAACTTAGTGGAAGACACGAGCAGAGAAAGTGCAAATGCACTTATGCG
>JAZLDW010000003.1:0-2547 GCA_045614945.1 Clostridia bacterium
CTTGAAATGTACACGTACAAATACAAAAAACTACTTTGTGCGTGGGCATTGGGTTTAACACCAGAGCGAACTGATTGGTTGGGTAACGAAGACGCAAACGGCGGTTATATTACTGTAAAAAATGATGGTTCGGTAGTGTGCTATCATTTGTACAACCGTACCGAGTTTGAAAATTATCTGCTCGATTACACCTATTTTGATAAACCCAGTACAAGCAAATTTCACTATATGAGTGTTTACAAAGAGAACGACGAATATAAAATCAAACTGTGTTTGCAAGTCAGATTTAGATAATGGGTGTGTGTTATGATACTGAATGTTGAAATGTATAATGACCATATTCGTCAAACAAAAGAATTAACTTTATCATCTGCACAAATAGAGAATAAAGTTAAACACTATGAATACAAGGGCGAAAAAAGAGTTGTAGATAACCAAGTAGAGAATATGTTATTACCACCGATTGCGCTTGTGTTTTATGGTTTGCTCTATGTGTATGATGATGTTCCGTCGCCAGATGATTTGTTAGATGAGTATTTTCGCCAGCCGTATTTTGCCTATATTCCAGACAATAAGGTAGAAGTTACATATAATGATTGCGTTGAATTATGTAATATTGAAAGTGTAACAGCTCGCGTTTTACGAACCTATCCATCGCTATTAAGAGATTTGCACTTTTATATTTTGGCAAAGGAAAGCAACTGCTTTGATGCGGTCCGATACTCATTCAAAAAAGATTATGAGGAAAAAATTGACGTACAGATAATGCACAAAGGTAAATGGCACAATGTAGGTTTGCTATTGAACAGTAAACGGTCATTGTGGTATAAATTCAAAAAACAATTCCGGCATAAACCTACGGATGTGTTGTATGTGGAATTGGATAAAACCGATTGTAAAATGTGCGGTGATTACATGCTCTATACGGAAAAGCATATCCAACAGTTACATAAAAAGATAAAGCAGTTCGATAAATAAGAATTTGCCGCACATTAGTTTTTTTAGAAAGAGCAGATATTATGGAATTTAACGAAAAATTACAGGAACTGCGAAAGCAAAAAGGGCTTACCCAAGAAGAACTTGCAGAGGCTCTTTTTGTGTCCCGAACTGCAATTTCAAAATGGGAGTCAGGCAGAGGGTACCCTAATATAGATTCTTTGAAAGCAATTGCAAAGTTTTTCGGGATAACAATTGATGAACTGCTATCTGGTGATGAATTGCTGACCATTGCAGAAGAAGATACCAAGCAAAAAGAAAAACATTTTCGTGACTTGGTATTTGGGTTGCTCGATTGCAGTATCGCAATGTTCTTCTTCCTGCCGTTCTTTGGACAGAAAGTAGATGGAATGTTACAGGAAGTATCCATTTTCTCCCTTAATGAAATTGCACCCTATTTGAGGGCGGCTTATTTTGTTGCTGTAATTGGAATTATAGTATTGGGGATTTTGACCCTTGCTCTGCAAAATTGCAACCAAGTATTTTGGGTGAGAAACAAAAGCAAAGTGTCATTATTATTAAATGCAATCGGGGCACTTCTCTTTATCATTAGTTCACAACCGTATGCTGCCATCTTTCTATTTATCTTCTTGGCAATAAAGGTGTTAATGCTTATTAAATGGCAATGATACGAAAAGTATCATCGTTGTGACACCCCGTTTCTTGTGATTGCTCATACCTTCTCTTAAAATGTGTTTAGGCGAGAGCCAAATACAAAAAAGAGAGGTTTAACAAAATGAAAAAAGAACACAGAAGAAACTTGTTATTTGCAATATGTCTGCTTGTGGCATTTTTGTTATGGACATTGGCAATCCAATTTATTGATGTGCAAGCAATCGGCCCGAGAGAATCAACCGTTGGGTTTGCAATGATTAACCAGTTCGTGCATAACCTTACAGGTGTGAATATGACCCTATATACTATCACGGATTGGCTGGGTCTGGTGCCGCTTATGTTTGCGATGGGATTTGGCATCCTCGGACTTTGTGAGTGGATTAAAAGAAAGCACATCCTGCGAGTTGATTACAGTATCCTTGTTCTTGGCGGATTTTATATTGTCGTGATGGTGGCATATATCCTCTTTGAAACGTTTGTTATAAATTACAGACCAATACTCATTAACGGATATTTAGAAGCATCTTATCCATCGTCAACAACAATGCTCGTAATGTGCGTAATGCCGACTGCTATAATGCAGTTTAATGCCCGTATCAAGAACGGTATTCTCAAACGGTTGGTTGCGTCTGTGATTACCACATTTATTGTTTTTATGGTAATTGGCAGACTTGTTTCGGGTGTGCATTGGTTTACTGATATCGTTGGAGGTGCATTATTAAGTGCAGGACTTGTAATGCTGTATTGCTCCGCTTGTGGACTTGAAAGAAAGGAAAAATTCTAATGAATTATATAAAAAGCGAAAAATATCAAACCCCTGACTTAATGAAGAAAATAATGGGACCTAATCCGTTAAAATTAGAAGAAGAACTTTTAATGGGGCATAAAATCAAAGATGGTGCAGTCGTATGTGATTTGGGAAGTGGTCAAGGTTTG
>JAZLDW010000004.1:0-4483 GCA_045614945.1 Clostridia bacterium
CAGGTGTATGGGTGTTTCTATCGTATTTCACACAATCACGCTCCGTCTTTAAATATAATTCCATTTTAACTTATATATTATAGCACTAAACTCGCTTTCCGTCAATGATTTTGCCAAGATATTTCGTTGTTTTACGCCTAAATTTGCAGAGGCAAATATTCGGCAGGAGCAAGCCCCTGCCCTACGTGATTGCACACATTTACATATTTGTAGGGGCGGATATTATCCGTCCGTTGCCTCACACAAAAAAGCGGCAGGGTATTCCCTGCCGCTTTTTTATCTTAAATTTATGCGTTCTTCTTTGCGATTGCCGCTTTTGCTTTTTCTGCAATTGTCTTTGCGTCAAGACCGTACATTTCAAGAAGTGCCGCGGGCTTACCGCTCTTGCCGTAGACATCCTCTGTGCCGACTCTCTGCATCGGTACGGGACAGTTCTCAACAAGTACTTCCGCAACTGCAGAACCGAGACCGCCAATTATGTTATGTTCTTCCGCTGTTACAATCGCGCCTGTCTCTTTTGCAGCTTTTATGATAATATCCTTGTCTATAGGCTTGATGGTAGCCATATTTATAACCCTTGCGCTTATGCCCTGCTCAGCAAGAATTTTTCTCGCCTCTAATGTTTCAGGCACCATAAGACCTGTACCAATCAAGGTTACATCTGTTCCTGTCTCAAGCTCTACACCCTTACCAATTTCAAACTTATAATCATCACCAAACACTGTAGGTACAGCAAGTCTGCCAAAGCGCAGATATACAGGCCCTTCATATTCTATCGCCGCTTTTACTGCAAGTCTTGATTCTACTGCATCGGCAGGGTTTAGAATAACCATGCCGGGAATTGTTCTCATAATTCCTATATCCTCAAGGCACTGATGTGATGCGCCATCCTCGCCGACAGAAATACCCGCGTGGGTTGCACCGATTTTTACATTCAACCTCGGATAACCGATTGAGTTTCTGATCTGTTCAAAAGCTCTGCCCGCTGCAAACATCGCAAATGAACTTGCAAAAACAATCTTTCCGCAAGACGCAAGACCTGCCGCTGTCGCCATCATATTACCCTCTGCAATACCCATATTGATAAAGCGGTCAGGATATGTAGACTTAAATCCGTCTGTCTTTGTAGACTTTGAAAGGTCGGCATCGAGCACAACAATTTTCTCGTCTGCGCCAAACTCAACAAGCGCCTTACCGTACGCCTCTCTTGTCGCTACTTTGCTTCCTATTTCGTATGCCATTATGCCTCACCTCCGATTTCTTTTATATACGCATCAAGTTCTGCTATTGCAGTCTCGTACTGCTCCTGATTGGGCGCTGCGCCGTGCCATTCTGCTTTGTTCTCCATAAAGGATACACCCTTACCCTTTGTGCTTTTTGCAAGGATCAATGTAGGCTTTCCTTTTGCTGTCTTTGCCTTTGCAACTGCATCTTCTATCTGCTCAAAATCATGAGCATCAATAGTGATAACATTCCAGCCAAACGCCTCAAACTTCTTGTCAAAAGGTGTCGGGTTCATAACCTTTGTTATGTCACCATCTATCTGCAATCCATTGAAATCAAGAAAAGCTGTAAGGTTATCAAGCTCATAATGAGCGGCAAACATGGCAGCCTCCCATACCTGACCTTCCTCGCACTCGCCATCGCCAAGCGCCGCATACACGCGATACTCCTTGCCATCAAGTTTTGCCGCCTTTGCCATGCCACAAGCGGCACTAATGCCCTGACCGAGAGAGCCTGTTGACATATCAACGCCCGGCACACCCTTCATATCAGGATGTCCCTGAAGATAACTCTCTGCATGTCTGAAAGTCTTTATGTCTTCTTTGGGAATAAACCCCCTCTCCGCAAGAGCTCCATATAGCGCAGGGGAACAATGTCCCTTTGAAAGAACAAATCTGTCGCGGTCTGCCCACTGCGGCTCATCAGGGTTTACATTCATCTCTTCCATATATAGATATGTAAGTATATCCGCAATAGAAAGCGAGCCACCAGGATGGCCGGCATTAGCACTATAAACCGCTTCAAGCGCCATTTTTCTGACATTTGCCGCATGCAGTTTCAGTTCTTTGATTTTGTCTGAATTCATTTTAGATTCTCCTCTGTTTGTATGTTTTAGACGGGGTTGCGCCTGATTTTATACCTAGTTATATCCGTTAAACCCGTTGCCCATAACCTCTCTTGCCTCCGAGATTATGACAAACGCGTCAGGGTCTGTCTTATAGATAAGCTTTTTAAGGCGTATCAGTTCACCTTTGCGGATTACGCACATCAGCGTCTTTTTCTCTCTGCCTGTGTACATAGACACAGAACTAAGCCCAGTGACACCTCTGTTCATCTCGTCATATATTCTTTGTGTGACTTCCTCTTCTTTTTCTGAAATTATATACACAAGCCGAGCCGTCTTTGCGCCCTCGAGTATAGAGTCGGTTACATATCCGCTGATAAACAACGCCACCGACGAATAAAGCACTGTGTCCCAACCGCCAAGAGTTGCACCTGCAATAATGATTATAAACCCATCAAGAGTCATAAATAATCTGCCAACCGACAGTGACGGAAGAAACTTACGCAGAACAAGCACGATTATATCTGCACCGCCCGTTGTACCGCCCGACCCGAGAGCAAGTGCGATCCCGCTTCCAAGTATGGCACCACCAAACACGCAAGCAAGCAATATATCTCGATTTGGTATACTAAAGTACGAAAAAACCTCTGTAAACACCGCAAGCGCAATAGTGCCATATATCGAGCGAAAAAGAAATCTCTTATCAAAGTGTATCAGTCCAAGCAGAAATATAGGCACGTTTATAAGCATCAAAAGTGTGCTGACATTTATGCCAATCAAATAATGAAGTACTGTGGCAAGGCCACTCACCCCACCGGGCGCAATCTTAAAAGGCACAAGAAAAATGGAGAGCGCACACCCCATAAGCGCCGCACCGATAGTAAGTTGTAAAAGTTCGGGAACAAGCCCTGTTTTATTTTTTATTTTATCTCTGTACATACCCATCCTCCAAGATTTAATATGTACAGATATTTTATTACATATCGCAAATCACCAAAGGTGATTTGCGATATGTAAAATTATTATTCAAACAGATGCTTCATAAGTTCAGAAATCCTTGAAACCTCGCCTTTTACACACAGATATCCAAGCATCGCCTCAACTCCTGTGGCAATCTTATAGTCAATCACATCTGCATTCTTTGGCGGATGTGATTTTGCGTTTCTACCCCGTCTGAAAGCGGCGCCTTCCTCTTCTGTTAGGATTTCCTTAACTCTATGATAAAACTCAGCCTGTGCCTTGGCACATACAAACTTCGTTGCCGCCCTGTGGAGGTCATTGACCTTATGGTTTGCATCTTTTATCAGGTGGCTCCTGACATACATCTCGTATACGCAGTCGCCGATATACGCAAGAGTCAGAGCAGAGTATCCAACGGATTGCCCCTCTGCCGCTCCTGAATATTTAATTACTTCTTCGATTATTTTAGTATTATCCATAGTTAAAGTTTTATACCCTTGTCAGTTGCTGTCCCTGTGGGGTATCTTTTACGACAAAGCCGAGTTCTTTGAGTTTATCGCGGAGTTCATCGGACTTTGCCCAGTCTTTCTGTGCACGCGCCTCTGCTCTCTCGCTGAGAATTGTCTCGATTTCGGCAGGGACACTCTCATCACCCTTGCCAAGCAAACCAAGAACGGCACCTAAATCTCTTATTTCTTTTGCACAAGTCTCACAGAGGGACTTTGGCGGATTTTGAGTTATTACCTTGTTTACATCGGCAACGAGTTCAAATATTGCAGAAATCGCATCGGCTGTGTTGATATCATCATCCATCGCCGCAATAAACCTCTGTTTGTGCTTTTCAATTCCGCTAAGCACTGTTTTTTCTTCCTCACTCAAATCTCTGTTGTTGTCAGCCTTTGCAAGAAAATCAAGAGTCTCAAGACAGGTGTAAATTCTACCAAGCGCAGACTTTGATGCTTCCATCAAATCCTGACTGAAGTTAATCGGGCTACGATAGTGAGCCGAGAGCATAAAGAAACGGATAACCTCATAATCATACTCTTTTGCTACATCTCTTACAGTAAAGAAGTTGCCAAGCGATTTTGACATCTTCTGATTGTTTACATTGATGTATCCATTATGAAGCCAATAGTTTGCAAACTGGCAGCAGTTTGCCGCCTCACTCTGGGCAATCTCGTTCTCGTGATGCGGAAATATAAGATCCTGACCGCCGCTGTGAATATCAATAGACTTGCCAAGATACTTGTTTGCCATAGCGCTACACTCTATATGCCATCCCGGTCTTCCAAGCCCCCAAGGGCTCTCCCACGCAGGCTCGCCCTCTTTTTGTTTCTTCCACAGAGCAAAATCAAGTGGATCTTCTTTGTCTTCGTTTACATCGATACGGGCACCGCTCTCAAGGTCTTCAACAGGCTGATGAGAGAGTTTGCCATAGTCTTCAAACTTCTTTGT
>JAZLDW010000005.1:0-11857 GCA_045614945.1 Clostridia bacterium
CTATCATAACATATTTTATTAAAATTGTCACTAAATTTATTTACTCTGCATAAATTATAAGTAGCGATGTAGGTGCACAGATGCTGTGCATCACAAATTAGAGAGGAGAGAATATATGAATATTGAAGATATGCTTAAAAACTTAACTCCGCAAATGCTCTCAAGCGCACTCGGAAAAATGAATGCTTTTCTGTCACCTGAACAAATGAGGCAGGCAGAGGCCGCAATAAAGAGTGCTGATAAGGGAGCTCTTAATCAGAAGCTAAACAACCTTACGACCTCGGACTTGCAAAGGGAACTTCAGAAGAATCCGGATATTGCTCAGAAACTTGTAAACAATCCTGAACTTATGAAAAAGCTAAACGAAATTTTCAAAAAATAAGGAAGAGGGGGAGCTAAATGTCTGACGAAATGGATTTCTCAAATCTTGCAGAGATGCTTGGAGAGTTTATGAGCGACAGTTCCAATCGCCAACAAATACAAAGCATTTTGTCTGCGCTTGGCGCAGATGGGGAAGAACATGCGCCGCAGGGGACGATGGGCGGAATGAACCCTGACAACCTTCAACTTATGTTTAAGCTACAGCAGGTAATGTCGCAGATGAACAATCCCGAATCAGGAAGACAGACGGCGCTATTATTGGCTCTTAAACCGCTGTTGCGTCCCGAAAAACGCGAAAAAGTGGACAATGCGGTAAAATTTTTGGGAATCGGCAGAGCAATCGAGGCTTTCAGGAAAATTGAAGGAGTGTAGAAAATGTACAGACGCTATGAACCGGCACAAAACAATAGCCGTCCTGCGCAAAGCGTCGAATGTTTACAATCATCGGCGCCGCGGGGCGCGGAACAGAAGAGTCAACAAAACAGATGTTCACAAAATGCAAATTCAAGCAAGAGCAACCATCAAAATGGGCAAGGTGCAAAGAAGAGTTGCACGCCACAGAAACAAAATCCGTCTTTAAATGCAAAGCAAGAAGAGACAAGAAAAAAGCCGCACCCTATTACAAAGCTTATTCCACAGTCTGTATATAACCCTGAAAACGGCAAGATTCTGGGGCTTTTATCTGCGGAGGACTTGCTGATAATAGCGCTTATTATTGTTTTACTTGACGGAGGTAGCGAGGAAAGTCCGGAAGATAATTCAACATTGATATATGCTCTACTCTACATACTGCTATATGAGCATATAAAACTACCGTTTTAAAGGCATAAAAGAATAATTATATCTTTTATGCCTAATTTTTGTGATAGACAGACAATAAAAAGCCTGATATTTTAAAATAAATAGAAAAAATCTCTTGACAAAAGGACAAGTATGTGATATTATATCATAGTTGCAAGTTTTAATTAAATATTTGGAGGGGTTCCCGAGTGGCCAAAGGGGGCAGACTGTAAATCTGTTGCTTCTTGCTTCGATGGTTCGAATCCATCTCCCTCCACCAGAAAAAGCACCAATCTTGATACAAGATTGGTGCTTTTTTCGACAGAAAGACGCCATGCGGAGCGTGGAGACACTTCACTAAAAAAGTAAAATCTAAACCATTGGGCTCTTTCAATAAAAAAGACACCAGCCGGTGTCTTTTTTTAGCTTAGTTCGAACATTCCGGTGTAGAGTTGATAATATTTTCCCTTCTGTTCAATCAACTGCTCGTGATTGCCACGCTCTATGATCTGTCCGTTATCTAAAACCATAATGGCATGAGAATTTCTGACAGTAGATAGTCTGTGAGCAATTACAAAGACAGTTCTGCCTTCCATAAGGCGGTCCATGCCCTTTTCTATAAGAGCTTCTGTTCTTGTGTCAATAGAGCTTGTGGCCTCATCAAGAATAAGAACGGGTGGGTCGGCAATCGCTGCCCTTGCAATAGAGAGAAGTTGTCTCTGTCCCTGACTTAAATTGTTGCCGTCGCCTGTCAGCATAGTATCATAGCCTTGCGGAAGGTGAGATATAAACCAATGCGCGTTGGCAAGTTTAGCGGCGTTTATAACCTCTTCGTCGGTTGCTGACAGATTTCCGTAGCGGATGTTTTCCATCACAGTGCCTGTAAACAGATGAGTATCCTGAAGAACCATAGAAAGTGAACGCCTGAGGTCATCCTTCTTTATTTTGTTTATATTTATACCATCATACCGTATCTTTCCGTCGGGAACATCGTAAAACCTATTAATTAGGTTGGTTATAGTAGTTTTGCCGGCACCCGTAGAACCAACAAACGCTATTTTCTGTCCCGGTTTTGCATAAAGAGAGATACCTTTTAGCACAGGGTTTCCGGGGGTATAGCCAAACTCTACATTTTCAAATTCTACCATCCCCCGAAGTTGTGTATATGTGACGGAACCGTCGCTATGGGGGTGCTTCCACGCCCAGATGCCTGTGTGTTTATCCGATTCTGTTATATTACCCTGGCTGTCGATGGCTGCATTGACAAGGGTTACATAGCCATCATCAACCTCAACCTCTTCATCAAGTAGTGTAAATATTCTTTCTGCGCCTGCAAGTGCGTTTAAAATTGTGTTAAACTGCTGCGAGATTTCTGTCAGTGGTCTTGAGAAACTGCGTGTGTACTGCAGAAACGAAAACAGAGCACCAAGTCCAAGTGAGAAAAGTCCCATTTCTCTCTGCTCTGACAAAATAGTGAAAGTTGAGCCAACAATTGCGGTCAATGCATAATGAAAATACGATAAATTGTTCATTATTGGCATCAGGACGTTTGCAAACGTATTTGCATCGGTTGCGGCGCCACGAAGCTCTTCGTTAATTATCTCAAACTCTTCCTTGCTTTCCTTCTCGTGGCAAAAGGCTTTGACAATCTTTTGCCCCTCTATCATTTCCTCTATATAGCCGTTGACAGCGCCAAGCTTCTTTTGTTGATTGCGATAGAAGGCAGAACTTTTACTGCCGACAACCTTTATTACTTTAAATATAATAAAGAGAAGAACAATTACTAAAAAAGTAAGTGGTATACTTAAAGTAAGCATTGCAATAAATATGCTGACAACCGTCACGACAGACGATATAAGTTGCGGAACACTTTGAGAAAGCATATTTCTTAGGGTGTCAATATCGTTGGTGTAGTGGCTCATCACATCGCCATGTGTGTGAGAGTCAAAGTATCTTATGGGCAGTTTCTGCATACGGGCAAACATATCCATCCTCATTCTGCAAAGCGAATCAGAGGCAACGGTTACCATGATTCTGCTATAGGTATAGGCGGCCGCGCCGCCTGCCAGATAGATTGCCGCAAGCAACAGAATTGTCTTTAAAAACTGGCTAAGATCAGGGTTTTGCTGCCCTATAAAGGGTACAACATAATCGTCAATAATAGGCTTTATAAAGTAGGTGCCGACAACAGAGGAGATTGAACTAATAATAACAAAAAAAGCCACAAGAATAAGATGCCATTTGTATTTTGAGAGATATTTAATAATCCTGCCAATTGTGGCCTTTGCGTTTTTCGGCTTTCTTATAGCAGGAGGTTTTGGTCCCGGAGGCATTTATGCCACCCCCTTTTGTTGAGATTCGTATACTTCTTTATAGATCTCACAATTTGCCAGAAGTTCGTCGTGAGTGCCTACCGCATCAATGCGGCCGTTGTCAAGCACAACTATCTTTTCTGCTTCGCAGACAGAAGATATTCGCTGTGCAATAATAATCGTGGTGGTATCTGAAAATCCCTTGCCAAAGGCTGTGCGGATTTTGCGGTCAGTTTCTGTATCGACCGCGCTTGTGCTATCATCAAGAATTAAAATCTTTGGTTTTTTTAAAAGAGCTCTTGCGATACAAAGTCTCTGTTTCTGTCCGCCGGAAACATTTACACCACCCTGGCTTAGGTCAGTGTTATATCCGTCAGGAAAACTGCGGATAAAATCATCTGCCTGCGCAGCTATACACGCCGCCGTTATTTCTTCGTCAGTTGCGTCGTGATTTCCCCATCTTAAGTTTTCCTTGATGGTTCCGCTAAAGAGTATATTTTTCTGCAAAACTATACCAATTGCGGAGCGCAGTTCTTTATGTGTATAGTCCCTTACATCTATGCCGCCGATTTTCAGACAACCCTCTGTGACATCGTAAAATCTTGGGATTAAATTTACGAGGGTTGACTTGGCGCTGCCTGTTGCACCAATAATTCCTACTGTTTCACCAGGCTTTATTTCAAGGTTGATTCCTGACAGGGTACAACTTGTCAAATCATTGCTATAACTAAACGATACATTATCAAAAATTATTGAGCCATTTAACACTTTGTTGCACGCATTTCCGCTGTCGGGGATGTCGGGGGTTTCGTTGAGAATTTCCACAATTCTTGTTATGGAGGCCTTTGATATTACAATCATCATAAGTGACATTGAAATCATCATAAGCGACATAAGAATTTGGTTAATATAAGTAATAAAGCTTATAAGGCCTCCTGTTTGCATCGAACCATTTATAATAAGTCCGCCACCAAACCAAAGAACTAAAATTGTGCAGGTATAGACAACCATCTGCATAACCGGCATATTTAAAATAACAAGCCTTTCTGCTCGTACCTGCGCTTCTCTTGCTTCCTTGGCTGTCTGATTAAAGCCTTCTTTCTCAAACTCTCCCCTGACAAACGCCTTAACAACCCTGACTGCAATCAGATTTTCCTGAATTTTAGAATTCAGCTTATCATATTTTTTAAGCATTTTTTGAAATCTTGGATGAGCGTTTGTCATAATAAAGAATAAAAACGCCGCAAGGGCGGGCACTGCAAAGAGAAAAATCGAGGCAAGTCGAGCGTTGAGGCTAAATGCCATAATCGACGCAGAGACAAGCATAACAGGAGCCCTGAACATAGTGCGTATTGCCATCATAAAGGCGTGTTGAAGGTTTGATGTGTCAGTTGTCATCCTTGTCACAAGAGAGGATGTACTGAATTTATCTATATTAGAAAAAGAAAAATCCTGAATTTTTTCAAACATCTTTTTTCGCACCTCTGCCGCAAAGCCCATGCTTGCAATAGAGACAGTCCTGCCTGCGCACGCGCCAAAGCATAGAGAGATAAGAGACATAAAAATCATTAAGGCCCCACCTCTTATAACATAGCCGATATCACTGTGCATAATGCCTTCATCGACAAGGTCTGCCATGATGCGTGGAATTGTAGTTTCCATTATAACCTCTCCAATTATCAAAAGAGGGGTCAGGATGGTCATTATAAGATATTTACCTTTTATAAGAGATAATAATTTCTTCATGTTTTTGTCTCATTTCTTCTATAATATAACTATAATTATAGTTTTGTTTTAGTAAATTTTCAAGCAAATAATGTCAAACTTACAAAAAAGTCAATTATTTTAAAGAGCAACAATCCGTTTGGGTTGTTGCTCTTTTTATTGTTGATACAACAAGGTCCCGGGGTACCCGACCGCAATCTTTGATTGCGATATCGGATCGGGTTCTTATTTATTCTGCATACATCGGGAAAAAGTCAACTCTTGGCTCCAGGAACTTAAGTTTATGCTTGGTTTCGCCCTTGCAAAAATCGTTAAGCGTATCAAAAATCCTGTTCCAATCCCAGAAATCTTCGCCAAGGCAGAGATACTCGCGAAGCATCTCGCAACCTTGTGGTGCAATCGGGTGCATAAGAACAGCAGCAACCCTTACCATGTGAAATGCGTTTCTTACAACTTTTGCACGCAGTTCATTATCGTCTGCTTTGTCTGCTTCTGCAATGTTCTTTGCCCAATATTTGTTGGCGTTTCTGATATATGTGTCCATTAGGCTCATACAAGTATGGAACTCAAATTTATACATTGCTCTCTCGTATTTAAGAATTGTCTCCTTGCCCTCTTTGACTACTTCTTCGTCAAGGTCGCCAAGAGGCAGGTTGCCGTCTAAATACTTCTGCGCGGTATAAAAACACGAGCGAGCAACACGGTTAAATACATTGGAGAGGAGTTTGCCCTCTTTCATAACAGGGTCGGCATCATTCTCGTTTGCGGTTGGATTAAGTGGCTTTGGCTGGAAGCTTACGCTCTTTAAACCAAGGCCAAGGCCCAAAAAGTGTGCACGAAGATGCTCAGGAAGATAATGCTCGAGCAAATCTTCTGCCATGGGCGGCTTTACTGCGCCGCTGCTACTTGCTTTTTTGTTGAGGAACAAAATATGATTGTTTGCAACAAGTGTCGGCATTTTAATTTCGCCATTTTCGGGACGCGCCGTAACTTCTCCTGACTGCAACGCCATAAAGAGTGCTGGCTCGGCGATTCCGTAAAAATATATGTTGTCCTGACCGATGAACTGAAAAACCTCAGCCTCGCTTGAACACCAGTAATTTTTCCACTCATCCTCGTCTTTGCCAATAGATTTTAAATACGCCTTTGTAAAGGAGATTGGCGCCCATAGGGATTCCGGCCATACCCATATGGTCAAGCCTTCCTCGCCCTCAATCACAGGAGCCGGCACACCCCACTCGATGTTTCCTGTCAGTCTGAATGGAACAAGTGTCTTACCCGCGCGGAAGCGGATGTTGTTCTCTGCAAGAATAGCTCTTGCTTTGTCTCTGTCATCAAGATTTTTAAATTCTATTGAAAAAGATGTCTTGTTTGCCGCGGTGTCGAGGGTGTGCGGCGGCAGAGAAGACTTTATCTTTTCATAATCCTCTGAAAATTCATTCTTTACATACACAAGTGGCGGAGTCATAAACTCTCTGATTGTGTTTGCAACAAGAGGACGGACATTCTCTTTGTTAGAGATATCTTCAACATACTGCTCTAGAAGGGATTTGAACTTTGTTAAATCAACATACCAGTTTGCAACATCGCGCATCTCGGGGGTATCTCCTGTCAATGTGCTTTTGGGGTCGATAAGTTCTTCGGGCATATACTGGTGTCCCATAGAGCATTCGTCAGCATATCCCTTGTCAGAGGTACAGTTTTCGACAGGACATTTGCCTACAACCTGTCTGCCGTTCAAGAACTGCCCCGCTTTTGTATCATAAAACTGTGATGTTACAAGTTTTTCAAGATAACCGTTTTCGTACCATTTTTCCATAAGCTCACGGCTGAGTTCTTTGTGGATCTCTGCCGTCTCGCCAAGACCGGACGCACCAAAAAGGTCGAGACTTATTTCGTATTTTTCGAGTGTTTGCTTCTGGCTCTCGTGGTTTTCGCGCACAAAGTCTTCAATTGTGCCGACATAACCATCTTCACAAAGCTTACGATAACTCTCTGCAATTGGTGAACCATAACAGTCTGTACCCGACACAAATATTACATTTTCTGAACCGATTCGGTCGCGCAAAAACCTTGCCATTGCATCAGCGTGCACAAACATTCCGCCGATGTGACCAAAGTGAAGCTTTTTGTTGCCGTAGGGCATACCGCCCGTTACAATTGCTCTTTTTGGAAACTTAGGTCTTTCCAAATCAAATATATTCGGTTTTTCGCTGCGATAATCTTTGCCGTCACCCATAAATTGTTGCCTCCTTAGTTTTTTGCAGATTCAATACGGCGACGCATTGAATCCTCGCCGATTATGTGGCATATCTCCCACAAATCAGGGGAATTTGTTTTGCCCGTCAGCGCAACGCGGATAACGTTGCTGACATCGGTTATGCTACCCTTGTACATTTCGGGATTTTTTTTGTAATCCTTCGGCTTTGCGGCATAACCCATATCCTCTGTAATGTCACGGATTTTCTGGAACCACTCGGAATTATCATCATTATGATTATACCCAGAAAGATATCTGTCTATAATTTCTGCTCTGTCAGCTGCGCTTACATTTTCGGGGAAGTCATCTACCATTTTAAGACTCTTATCATAGTAAATTGATAGGAATTCCGCCGCCTGCCGCCAGCTTGTCAAATCTTTTCTTGGTCTTTGTGCGTCTCTACCGACATTTATAGCCTTCTTTGTAAGTTCGCTGTCCTGAGTAAATAGGTCATAAAACTCTTTATTGTTTTCAAGAAGCCATGCCGACATCTTATCGTATATCTCATCAGGAGACATGCGGAATATAATCTCGCGGCTGATATCGTCAAACTTCATCATATCAAAGAGAGCGCCGGATGTGCTCATTTTCTCGGTTGTAAAATCAAAGTCATCAATATTTTTGTCGGGGTTTTCTATGCGCCATTCCTCAAAGTTTGAGTTGAGAACGGTAAGAAGATACTCCCATACTGCTTCGGGCAGGTACCCCTCTGTTCGATAATATCCAAGACCAAGCTCGGGGTCCTTGCGCTTTGAAAGTTTGCGCTTTGTATCTCCGTCCATCTTCATCAGTACGGTTGTGTGACAAAATATTGGTCTCTCCCAGCCAAGCGCATCAAAAACCTGCACATGCATAGGCAGGGTAGAGAGCCATTCCTCGCCGCGCACTACATGAGTTGTGCGCATAAAGTGGTCATCAACAACATGTGCGAAGTGGTAGGTTGGGATGCCGTCTGATTTTAGAAGGACAAAATCCTGATAATTCTCCTGCAGATTAAGAGTGCCTCTGATTGCGTCGTAGACTTCTATGTGGTTCTCTTCGTTTCCGTTTGAGCGAAAACGAAGAACATATTCCTCTCCGTTTTCGATGCGTGTCTTTATATCGTCATATGAGAGGTTGCGGCATACTGCCCACTCTCCATAATAACCAAAGTTAAGCTTTTTGGAAATCTGTTTTTCACGCATTTCGGTAAGCTGCTCCTCGCTGCAGAAGCAGGGGTATGCATATCCCATCTCGACAAGTCTTTTTGCAATTGTCTGATATATGTCCTTGCGGAGTCTCTGGCGATATGGGCCATAAGCGCCCTTTGTGCCGTCGTTCTCGGTAACACCCTCATCGAAGTTTATGCCAAAGTATGCCATAGAAGAGAGAACCAGCTCAACTGCGCCTTCGACCTCTCTCTTTGCATCGGTGTCTTCAACGCGCAAAAAGAAAACGCCGCCGCTCTGGTGAGCAAGACGCTCTCCTATTATGGCGTTATAAAGGTTGCCAAGGTGCACAAAGCCTGTAGGACTTGGACCTATACGGGTAACCTTTGCACCGCTTGGCAGGTCTCTTTGGGGATATATTTTTTCGTAATCCTCCGGCGTCTTGTCTATGTGCGGAAACAAAAGATTGGCAAGTTGTTTGTTTGCCGCGTTATCGATATTATTCATTACCATTCCTCCGGTCAAAAATTAGCAATAGTATATCTTGTTATTTTACACTTTTTGTGTAAAAAAGTCAAGAGTTTTGAGGGTTTATACACCGAGTATTTGGCAAATGGCGGAGCAGAAAAATTCGGATAATGGAATAAAGTGTGCAAAAAGTACATCGCAGGAGTGGTTCGTGAATGCTCCCTACAAGCCGTCAGACGAATTTAGCAAAAAAAAGACAGATTTCTGTCGAAATCTGTCTTTTTTCTGGAGCTGGTGGCGTGACTCGAACACGTGACCTTTTGATTACGAAAGTCGTACGACATCCTTGAAAGCCTTGATTTATAAGGACTTTAAGGCTTTTTCATTCGTTGCCACGTTGCCATTCGTTGCCCATCTTTTTGCCCCAAACTTACTGCTTTTTGGCAAAAATTACGTTACTCGCCATCAAGCTTTTCACCTGCCGAAAATTATATCAAAAATAACAGTAAAAGTCAATGATCAATATGTAAAAATTGTATCATTGACTTTCTTGTTATAAATGTTAATTATGTATCTCCAAGTCCTTTTTATCTCTTTCTGCGTAGTAACCACTACACGCTTCAAGCGACTGTTCTTGTGTCATATGATTGTATATCTTTGTTACGACATTCGAAGTACTATCTCCGAGCATCTGTTGTACTACATTTATTGATAACCCAGCCAAGAACATTCTTGTACATAGTGTATGTCTGAAACGATACAACATAAAGTGCATATCTTGAAGTCCTGCCTTTTTTACAAAGCGCTGAACCAAGCATTTATTAGAACTTTCTGTTCTGAAAGAACCCTCTTGGCTTGGGAATACATACTTGCTGTCTCTCATAACCTTCGGCATCGTGTCAAGTTCTTTGCGCCAATCAATCAAAGCCTGAACTGCCACATTTGAAAGTTTTACCATTCTGACACCAGAAGCACTTTTTGTTGGACCAATCACCTCATAAGATTTTGGTTTTTTCTTTAAGTTTGTAATAGTCTCATACCTTGTTATAGCAGCATGCTTTATGTATGCTGTTTTACTTTCGAGATTAATATTGGCCCATTCGAGAGCTCTCATTTCTCCCGGGCGCATTCCGCTACATTCCAGAACGGCCAGCATTGGATATAGTATTTTATTACAATATTCCTTTGCCTTTTCAAAAATCAAAGCTATCTCTTCATCGGTATATGCGTCTCTGTAATATTCTATCTCCACCTTGCTTTCAGGTGCCTTCAACCTTACAAATGGGTTCTTGGGAATTTTACCGTCATAATATGCATCTTCCATAATCATTTTGGTTGTGTTGAAAGCTTTTTTTAACGATACCTTACCATACTTATACGAGAGTTTATTAAAGGTATTGATGAGTCTGTCGCGATCAACATCTACCATTTTTATATTTCCTATATATGGCAGAACAGGACCTACGGATATACGATAACCGTCGATGGTTCTTGATACGGCTTTACCAATACCACGATTTAATACCATCAGTGTATATTCTTCAAAGGTTAGATCTGTATAATTTGAACTTTCTTCATCCAATGCTAAAACGGTTGAACTAATCTCAGTTTGCTGTTGGAACACACCGTTTAATTCATTCAATCTTTGTGTCAGATAGCGTTCAGCGTCAGGTCTTGTTTTAAAGCTCTTGCTATCACGTTTTCTTTTACCATCAGGTCCTTTTCCAAGATTGATCTGAACCATATACCTACCATCACTTAAAACAGAAATATTACCTTTGTACTCTCTCATAATTTCTTCCTCGCTATCTACCATCTCATTTTCTTGATGATAGTATAACGCGTTTGAAACCGGATATCCATGCCAAAGTTGCCCAGAATCAGCGGTATCTTTTTTACCGATCAGATTATCTACGGCAACGGAAGAAATCAAATTTCTATCTGGCAATGCAATAGCAGGTAATATTCCCGCCGTTATCATTGCCTGAATATCTTTTTTGGGAACACCCAATCTTTTTGCTACATCCTGTTCCGTTAACAGAACTTTATTACCATTACCTATACCTAAATTACCACTTTCTAAATTAAACATCTTTTCATCCCCTAAACTATAAATTAAAATATTTTCTTAAAAGTGGTGTGCCGGAAGCGAAACTTACGGCACACCGGAAAATGCCTATAAAGGCTTATTTATAGTTCGTATATATAAACTGCTAACCATTTGCTAACAGACCACCATCACCGTCAACCAACCTAATATACAACACTATAAAGTTGTACCATACCAATTCTTAATTACTACTAATCTTCTTTCCCGAAGAGTTTATCAACATCTTCTATGAGTGTTTTAAACACCTCTACATTGTTTTTGAACTCATCCAACATAATATGAATAAACCTAAAGACATCATCACTATAATTAATATCTTCATCAAACCAATCTGATTGTATGTAAACAATTTTATCTTCTTCTACACTAAACTTACTTAGATGATCCAAGTCTAAGTTTGCACGAGAGATTATTTCTTTTACATCCTCATGCATTTTTGGAAGATTATAAAGTATTACCTTTATTGTTGTACCATCTTCTCCGTCGTAAAGAGACGCAACAGGAAGATCATTGCTATATCTAAAGGTAATCACATCATTCTTATATACATTGGGATAATCATACTCTTTACTATCAAGTTCTTCCCTAAAACAATGAAATAAAATGTAATCTTCACTCATAAGTGTTTTCAATTTAGCTAATGTGAAACTTTTTACCATAAAAAAACCCCCTA
>JAZLDW010000006.1:0-23154 GCA_045614945.1 Clostridia bacterium
TTTGCAAACACCGTCAGCTTTTCATTCAGGGCATCAAGAGCCGTCGCTTTATTGCTTCTTAGTGCATAGAGCATAACAATCTCGTCCTCTTTTGTTTCTACAACCCCAAGGTTAAGCGAGGTCTCTACAAGTCCCTCAATCTCGGCACTCATTTTTACAACTCCGTCAGGGCTCATCAAGAGCATATATATTACTTTATCTCTACACTCGTCTGCAAGTACATCAAATTCTCCCACCTCGCACTTTTGCAAATCAAATGAGAAATCTGGCTCTCGTTTGTCTATCTCTCTTTTGATAAGAGATAGATATTTTGTCATCTCCTGAGCAAATCCATCCGCCTTATCGGTAACCACTTCTACCTCGCAACTGCGCGGAATTGCGTTTCCTTTGTTACCGCCGTTTATTCTGATTACATCAAAATTCAAGGTTCTATTTGCATGGCCCAGAACTCTGCCCATTAAGATATTTGCATTCACTCTGCCCTTGTCAATCTCAACGCCTGAATGTCCGCCCTTTAAGTCCTTGATTTTTACCACAACTCGTGTGCCCTTCACTTTTCTTCTCTCAACGGGAATATAATTTCTAAAATCACTGCCTCCCGCACAGGATACTGTCACAAAACCCTCTTCCTCGGCATCAAGATTAATCATCTTTTTGCCTTTTAAGACAGCCGTGTCAAGCTTTCCTGCCCCTATCATACCAATCTCCTCATCGGTGGTAAACACCGCTTCAATAGGAGGGTGCACAATATCATCACTTGCCATAATTGCCAAAATCATAGCTACTGCAATTCCGTTATCAGCACCAAGGGTTGTGCCTCTTGCCTTTAAAAATCCATCCTCGGCAAACGCCTCAATTCCGTCCTTTTCAAAATCAAAGTCTGATTCATCAGCCTTCTGGCACACCATATCAAGATGCCCCTGCAGAATAATCGGTTCAGCGTTCTCGTAACCCGTTGTACCATTTTTGTATATCACCACATTTTTCGCATCATCACAAATCGCCTTTAAACCATGCTCTTTCGCAAAATTCATACAATAGCGAGATATTTTCTCCATATCTCCTGATCCGTGGGGAATGGCGCAAATCTCTTTGAAATACCCAAATACATTCTTAGGCTCTATACCTGATAACATACTCATTTTTTCTCTCCATAACTTATATATCATAAATCCCTATTTATATAATAGGAATTATTCTATACCAAATAATTTTCTCGCGTTTTCACCAAACATTTTTCTGTTATCTTCTTCCGAAAACCCTAAATTCATAAATAAATCAATTTCCCTCTGTGGATCCCACATTGGATAATCTGTCGCAAACATTACTCTGTCTGTCCCATAGGTGCAAATTATCTTTTTAGCAACCTCGGGGGTTATATAATTAAAGCTTGATGAGCAGTCAACATACAAATTGTCAAGATCGCTGAGCTTTTCACTTGCTTCCTCCCATATAGACCATCCGCCAAAGTGCGCTCCTATCAGCGTCAATCCCTCATATATCTTAAGTATCGGATATAATCTGTTAGGGTTTGAACGATCGTAGCGATTGTCACCTGTATGCATCAGGATTGGCAGAGAATGTTTCTCGCAAAGCTCATATATCTTTAAATTTCTATAATCATCAATCTTAAAATCCTGAATATCAGGATGCAGTTTTATTCCCTTAAGCCCAAGCTCTCTCAGGTGATTTACATCCCCCTCAATATCGCTGCTGTCAGGGTGCAAAGTTCCAAGACCTGTCAGTATGTCAGGATTCTCGTTTACCTCTCTTGCAATAAACTCATTTATGCTCTTAACCTGTGCAGGAGTGGTTGCTACCGACTGCACAACAAAATGGTCAACGCCTGCAGCCGTCCCAAGACTTATAAGGTCCTTTACGGTTCCCCTGCCAAAAGATTTGGTATCATAAAAGCCGTCCGTTCCGCCGACTGCTTTTTCTGCAATTTTCTCGGGATATATATGACAATGGGAATCTATAACAAAATATTTTTCATCTATCATTATTATGTCACCGCTCTCTACTTTGGCATTTGCCAATTTAAAACAAGGGCGGATGATGTCACCCGCCCACTTCTAACAAATCTATTTACAGTAGGTGGCCAAGAAGCTCACCATAAGACATAGGCGAAATATCTGCCGGCGCCACATCAAACACCGTCTTGCAGCCAATATCTCCGCGCTGCCTCATTCTGTATATCGCCCTTGCGTATGCTACAATCACGCTTGCAGTAAACTCAGGGTTTGAGTCAAGCTTTAAACTATACTCAACTATGTGCTTGTTCTCTCTGTCAAAGCCCGTCACTCCTGTGCGGATAACAAACCCGCCGTGCGGAATTCCCGAATGGTTTTTTTCAAGCTCTTCCTGAGTTATAAAAGTAACTGTTGTCTCATAGTCTGCAAAATAATTGGGCATCGTCTTAATCTCGCGCTCTATTCTCTCTTTGTCTGCGCCCTCCTCTGCCACAACATAGCACTCACGAAGGTGCTTGTCGCGTGTAGATAGGTCTGGATTTTCACCGCTGCGCACTGCTTTAAGCGCCGCATCAATCGGGACGGTGTACTGTCTTGCATCTGCTACGCCGTCAATTCTGCGGATTGCATCAGAATGCCCCTGACTTACGCCCTTGCCCCAGAATGTGTAATCCTTACCATCGGGCAGAATCGCAGATGAATAGAGTCTGTTGAGGGAAAACATTCCCGGGTCCCAACCGGCAGATATGAGTGCAATATTACCGCCCTTTTTTGCAGCTTTGTCAACTGTATCAAAATGCCTTGCTATATCGGCGTGGGTATCAAAGCTGTCAATCACATTAAAGTTCTCCGCAAGTTTGGGAGTCATCTTGGGTAAATCTGTTGCGCTGCCGCCACAGATTATAAGCACATCTATTTCATCCTTGTGGTTTATCATCTCGTCGATATGAAAAACCTCTACCCCATCTGTCATAATCCTGACGCTCTCGGGGTTTCTTCTTGTGTAAACCCCTGTAAGCTCCATATCGTCATTCTGTCTTATCGCCGCCTCAATACCTCTGCCGAGGTTACCATAGCCACAAATCGCAATCTTCATCTGTACCACTTCCCTGTATAAAGTATCTGCGCAAATATCTAAATGACGATTCCATCATTTAGATATTATACCCATTAGTCAATAGGATATGTCCAGTCAAACTTATCCTCAACTTTACCCCACTGAATTCCTGTCAAGGTATCATAAAGGTGCTGAGTTACCTCACCGATTTCGCCATTGTTGATTGTATACTTTGTACCCTTGTAGCAAAGCTCTCCAATTGGCGAAACAACTGCCGCTGTACCACAACCCCAAGCCTCTTCGAGTTTTCCGTTTGCAAGCGCCTCTCCAAGCTCGTCAATGCTGATGAGTCTCTCTGATACCTTGTATCCTTCGCTCTTTAAAAGCTCAAGACATGACTTTCTTGTGATACCAGGAAGAATTGAGCCGGTAAGTTCAGGTGTAACAATCTCACCGTCAATTTTAAACATTACATTCATAGCTCCAACTTCTTCTATGTACTTGCGCTCAACGCCGTCAAGCCAGAGAACCTGAGAATATCCCTGCTGTTCTGCTCTCTCGCCCGCTCTGTTACTTGCTGCGTAGTTACCGCCGCACTTTGCATAGCCTGTGCCGCCGCGTACCGCACGAACATCCTGATCCTCAATCATAATCTTAACGGGATTTATACCCTCTTTGTAGTAGCTGCCAACAGGTGATGTGATAATCATAAATGTAGCATTCTTTACTGCGTGCACGCCAAGAGTCTCGTCATTTCCAAACATAAATGGACGAATGTAGAGAGATGTTCCCTCGTCATATGGTGTCCAATCTTTTTCAAACTCAACAAACTTCGTAAGCACTTCCATAGCCAGATCTTCAGGAATCTGTGGCAAACAGAGACGCTCTGCAGATGAGTTCATTCTTCTGATATTCTCAATCGGTCTGAACATCTGAATTTTGCCGTCAGCCTTGCGATATGCTTTAAGTCCCTCAAAAATTTCAGAACCATAGTGCAAAACTGTTGATGCAGGGTGAATCGCAAAGGGACCAAATGGCACTATTCTTGCATTATGCCATCCCTCTTCTTTAGAGTAGTCCATAATAAACATATGGTCTGTGAAAATCTTACCAAATCCTAGCTCTCCGGTAGGCTTTTGAGCAGGGTTTGGATTTTTTGTAATTGAAATTTCCATTATCTTTCCTCTTCTCTTATTTATAATCTCTGCCAAGACTCATAGCTGCAATGTTTGTATCCATCATATCTGCACGCTTTGCAGAAATAACCTTTTTAAGACCGGGGAGAATATCCTCGTCTGAATTAAACATTCCGCTTTCTCCCAAAACCTTACCCATAATAATCATATTCGCAAGTGTTGCATATCCGTTTTCGGATGCAAGTTTGGTTGCGGGAATGTAAAATACATTTACATCGTCTCTCTTTACTTCTCTCTCAACAAGAGTAGAATCTACAAATATTGTACCACCGGGAGCCACGCTCTCCTCATACTTATCAAGAGAAGGTAGATTCATCGCAATCAAAACATCAGGCTTTGAAACTATAGGAGATCCAACAGGTGCATCGCTGATAATAACGCTGCAGCTTGCAGTACCGCCTCTCATTTCAGGGCCGTATGACGGAAGCCAGCTTACCTGCTTGCCTTCGGTGAGGCCTTTGTACGCAAGGAACTTGCCAGAAAACAATATTCCCTGACCGCCAAAGCCTGCAATCAAATACTGTGTTGTACTCATCAAAACCCCTCCTTATTTATCGCCTGATCTATCCTTGTATACCCCAAGAGGATAATAAGGAATCATCTTTTCGTCAACCCACTCAAGTGCCTTTTCTGGAGTTAATCCCCAGTTTGTAGGACATGTAGATACAACCTCTACAAGAGAGAATCCCTTGCCCTGCACCTGATTTTCAAAAGCCTTCTTTATAGCCTTTTTAGCATTTTTTACATTCTTTACATTGTTTACGGCAACACGCTCTAAATACTCAGGGCCATCAAGCTGAGAGAGCATCTCACAAACCTTGATAGGAAATCCGCAAAGGTCTGTGTCTCTGCCGTATGGAGATGTCTGTGTAACCTGACCCGGAAGTGATGTCGGTGCCATCTGTCCGCCTGTCATTCCGTAAATCGCATTGTTGATAAATATTATAGTAATATTCTCGTTTCTTGCAGCAGAGTGAACAGTCTCTGCCATACCAATTGATGCAAGGTCACCGTCGCCCTGATATGTAAATACAATGTTTTCAGGAAGCGAACGCTTAACGCCTGTTGCAACTGCCGGAGCGCGTCCATGTGCTGCCTCTATCATATCGCAGTTAAAATAGTTGTATGCCATAACCGAGCATCCAACAGGAGCAATACCTATTGTCTTGCCCTCGATGCCGAGTTCATCTATAACCTCTGCCACAAGGCGGTGTACAATACCATGAGTACATCCAGGGCAATAGTGCATAGATACATCTGCAAGTGCCTTTGGTTTTTCAAATACTACCATTATTTGTCACCTCCGTTTTTATTTGCCGCCTCGATTGATGCAAGAACCTGCTCAGGCGATGGAATCATACCGCCTGTACGGTTGCAAAGCTCTACCTTTGCGCCGCCTGTCGCAAGTTTTACATCCTCTATCATCTGTCCCATAGAAAGCTCAACAGAAATAAATGTATGTACTTTCTCTGCCGCTGCCTTAAACTGCTTTTCGGGGAAAGGCCAGAGAGTAATAGGTCTTATCATACCAACCTTGATACCCTTTGCTCTTGCCTCGTTGATGGCACTCTTTGCAACTCTGGCAGCAATACCAAATGCCGCAACGCAGATTTCTGCGTCCTCCATCATATATTCTTCGTACATAACCTCATTCTCTTTAATGATTTCATAGCGGTCATATCTTTCAAAGTTTGTCTTTTCAAGTTCTTCAGGTGCAAGGAAGAGAGAGTTTACGATGTTGTGCGGTCTCTTCATCTCTGTGCCTGTTGTTGCCCATGGCTTTTCAATTGGCTCTGGAGTATCATAGTCAAGAGAAACTGCCTCCATCATCTGTCCCATTGTTCCATCGGCTAAAATCATTGATGTCATACGATACTTATCTGCAAGGTCAAAACCCTTTACTGTAAGGTCTGCCATCTCCTGAACCGACTCGGGCGCTAAAACTATCATATGGAAGTCACCGTGCGCGCCGCCCTTTGTAGCCTGAAAATAGTCAGACTGAGACGGCTGAATTCCTCCAAGACCCGGACCACCACGCTGAACATTTACGATAAGTGATGGCAAGTCTGCACCTGCAAGGTATGAAAGACCCTCGCCCTTAAGTGATACACCTGGGCTTGAAGATGATGTCATAACCCTCTTACCTGTAGACGCTACGCCATATACCATATTGATTGCGGCAATCTCGCTCTCCGCCTGAAGAAATACGCCGCCAATTTTAGGCATTCTCTTTGCCATGTATGCAGCAATCTCTGTCTGTGGTGTGATGGGATAACCAAAGTAATGACGGCATCCTGCCATAATCGCCGCTTCAGCGATTGCTTCGTTACCTTTCATTAAAACTTTTTCTGCCATTTTTTCTCACTCACCTTTCTACCTTAATAACGCAATCAGGACACATTGTTGCACAAAACGCGCATCCGATGCATGCGTCAGGATTTATCTCCTCTACGGGGTGATGTCCCTTTTTATTAATCTTGTCTGCCGCAAGCGCGAGCACGCCTTTGGGGCATGCTTTTACACACAGGCCGCAACCTTTACATTTGTCAACTTCGAAAGTTAATACTGCCATCTACAAGCACTCCTTTACTAAATTCTTCTGTATCGACAACGGGTACAGATTTTTTATTTTATTCTCAAGCGGCAGATACAATGATTGCTCTACCGTTGTGTACACAAGAGGTATCCCTGCTTTTGCGGATATTTCATCGGCATACCCTGTTGTTTTTAAAACATCCTCCGGGGCGGTTTCTTTGCCGAGATTTGAATTGTTGATGATTGAGGTAAACTTTATTCTACATGCCGCCTCAATCTCACGCATGACTTCTATTGCAGAGTCAACATCCGAGGTGAGCGGTCTGTACTTGTTTACCACATATATCATCTCATAATTGTTCTCCTCAACAATAAGATGTGATATTCTTCCAAGTGCAAGCGCACCCCTCTCGTCGCCGCCAACATCAAGCACCGCTCGGATTGACCTATCATCCGTCACCGCATACATATCTTGCGGAAGCGCCGGTATATCTACATTTGTGTTGGCATATTCTGAACAAATCAGGCGTATTCCTTTTTCTCTCAACAACTCCTCGCTGTCTTTTGTACGGAAATACGGATTTACAATATCAATATCGGCTATTGCAACATTGTCATATTTTTCTTTAAGTCCAAGGGCAAAGTTGACCGCAATATTGGTCTTGCCACTGCCGTAATGTCCCGACACAATTGTTATTCGCTTGTTGTTCATGCGCCACCTCTTTTCTGTCTTTACTTTTACAGCTTGTTTCTCTGTATTTTACCTGTTGTTGTCTTGGGGAGTTCATCCTTAAACACAACAATTCTCGGATATTTATAGGGGGCTGTATGCTCTTTTACATAGTTCTGAATTTCTTTCTTGAGTTCTTCTGTAGGCTCGGTTCCCTTTACAAGAACGATACTCGCCTTTACAACCTGACCTCTTACCTCATCAGGCGCCGCAGAAACTCCACATTCGAGTACATAAGGAAGCTCCATAATAACGCTCTCAATCTCAAATGGACCTATGCGGTAGCCTGATGATTTGATAACATCATCGGCTCTGCCCACATACCAATAAAATCCATCCTCATCACACCATGCCACATCGCCTGTATGATAATATCCGTCGTGCCAAACCTCTTTTGTTTTTTCTTCATCTCTGTAATACTCTCTGAAGAGGCCACAAGGCGCACCGTCTGCAACATTAACAACAATCTCACCTGACTGACCTGTCTTTACGGGGTTTCCGTCAGAGTCTATAAGCTTGATATCGTATATCGGTGCAGGCTTACCCATAGAGCCGATTTTATGGTCGGCACCGGTGAGGTTTCCTATAAGCATTGTGCTCTCGGTCTGACCGAAGCCTTCTAAAATCTGGAGGCCTGTTGCCTTTTCAAATTGTCTGTAAATCTCGGGGTTTAATGCCTCGCCCGCAGTTGTCATATGCTTTACAGATGACATATCATACTTTGATATATCCTCTTTTACCATCATACGAAGCATCGTCGGCGGAGCACAGAATGTTGTAATATTATATTCTTTGAACATAGGCAGAATATCCTCTGCATTAAACCTTTCAAAGTCATATACAAATGTTGCCGCCTCGCAAAGCCACTGTCCGTAGAACTTGCCCCACATAGCCTTTGCCCATCCTGTGTCTGATATTGTAAAATGAAGTCCATCAGGGTCAACATTGTGCCAATATTTTGCAGTATGGAAGTGTCCAAGCGGATACTTGTGACTGTGAACTGCAATTTTGGGATATCCCGTTGTGCCTGATGTAAAGAACATAAGCAATGTCTCATCACCGCAGGCGGTATCATCGGTTCTGTCACAATGTGTACTAAAGAGAGTATACTCCTCGTCAAAATCTCTCCAGCCGTCCTTTTTTCCACCAACCATAATCTTGTTAACAACCTGAGGGCATTTTTCCGCCGCAATGTCAACCTGATTTGCAACATCGCCTTTGGCTGTACAAATAATGGTGCTGACTCCTGCTGCATTGAAACGATATTCAAAATCATGCTCTAAAAGCTGATTCATCGCGGGAATCGCAATAGCACCGATTTTATGAAGGCCAAGCATCGCATACCAGAACTGATAATGTCTGCCAAGAACAAGCATAACCTTGTCACCTTTTTTGATGCCAAGTGACTTAAAGTAGTTTGCAGCACGGTTTGAGCGCTTTTTCATCTCGCCAAAGGTAAATGTTGTTGCCTCTTTTTCGTTTGAGACATAAACCATCGCTGTCTTGTCGGGCTGATTTTTTGCAATCTCATCTACTACATCGTAGGCAAAATTAAATTTATCTGCATTTTTAAAATTTATTGATATAGGTGTGCCGTGCTCGTTTTCTGTAACATCAACATATTTTTTATAAACTCTCTGCTTTGTATCCTTCTTCGCAGGCTTTGAATACGACTTCATAGCAGGCTGAAGCTCTGGTATTTCCTCTCCCGTCGGATTCAAAACTATCGCATAGAATGTACAGTCGCTGCCATTTACCGCAATCATACCATGAGGAGTAGAACTATCATAATAGATGCTGTCCCCCGGGCCGAGTATCTCGGAATGATCGCCGATTTGCACCTTTAAAAAACCCTCAACCACGAGGTCACATTCCTGCCCCTTGTGGGCAGCAAGTTCAATTGGATGATTCTGTGATTCCTCGCTGTATTTAGCACAAACATATAGAGGCTCCGCGATTCTCCTGCGGAATGATGATGCAAGGTTAAAGTAAGTCATTCCATGCGCCTGATCAATCTTCTGACCCTCTCCGCGGCGCGTCAGCGTATAAGACTTAAGCGTAGGGCTCGTGCCCTCAACAATATCCATAACATCAACATTGAGCGCAAGAGCGCATCTGTAAAGGAATGCAAAGTTAAGGTCGCGCTGTCCATTTTCGCATGCTATGTACTCTGTCTCGCTCATATTTGTCTTGTCAGCCATCTCCGCCGTCGTCAGCTTTACAATCTCACGAAGCTCGCGTATACGCTCTGCAATTTCTTTAATTTTAAAGTCAATCTCGGTCATTGTCTGCATTATATATTCCTCCGTTTCAGGGACGAAAAAAGCCCGCCCCAAAAGATACAATTCTTTGAGACGAGCCGTATGCCCGCGGTACCACTCAAATTGCAGCCACATCGGCTACCACTCTCGGAGTCCAATAACCCCTATGCCCTAACGCGGCAATCACGGAGAGGTTCTACTTGCCTTTGGCTTTCTTCCTCCCGGCTCAGAAGCTACAGCTAACAGGGTTGTTTTCAGCGATTTGCACCAACCATCGCCTCTCTTGGAAATCAATTCCTGCGCACTCTTCGTCAACGCCTTTCAAAATTTTATCAAATTATAGCATATTTTCGTTGTCTTGTCAATATTTTTTTGGAATACTAGCTTCATTTTTTTACTAATTTTTCGGCTCATCTTATTTTTGTGCCTTCATTAATACTATGCACGCTCAAATCGCCCCTTATAGTTTTGGTAATTTTGTATAAATATATTGTTTTGTTTTAGTACAAAACACCATATACTTTTTTGCCAAACCGTGCTATAATTACAGAGTATGATTATGATAGGCTATTTATCGCCCTGCTTTATCATTGACATACATAAATTTAAGTAAATTATAAATCATATACAAGATTTGGAGGCAATTTTATGAAGAGACTTTTATCTATTCTTTTAGCAGCTCTGATGATGTTGTCGGTGATTTCTCCGGCACTTTCTGTTTTTGCGGCAGAGGCTGCGCAACAGTCTGCAGAAGACACACCGCTTATCGTCTGCTGGGGTGATCTTAGGACTTACTGTAGCTCCGGCGGAGTTACACCGTCCGAATCATACTGGGCAAAGCTTTCTCAAATGACCGGCTTTGATGCTCAGGCGGCCGGCAGAGGCGGCGAGACCGCAATTACCCTCGCGGCACTTCAAGGCGGTCTTGATATTAAACTCAAGAAAGACATAACAATCCCTGCTTCAAAAAGCGCAGTTACACTAACCAGCGCGGACTTTGCGGCATACTTTAAAGACGGCACAGAGGCAGGACAGGTTGTTCCAAGACTTAATGGTGCAGGCGGATGGAACAATGTAAAAATCAACAATATAGAAGGCACAATAACGACAGTAACTGGCAATAACCCAACAACAGGCAACAAACCCGAATCACTTACATCTCTTGCCTTTACACGCACTGCCGCAGGCGAGGCAACCACCGTCCCTGCAGGCACCAAAATCATTCCTGCAGGACACGCTCTTGCACAGAGGGCAGATATAAACATCTTCTATGTTGGCGAGTACGGCGGATGGAACAAAAGCCACTCTCTCCCCAACGACGATGAATATCAGGATTTGATCGATGTAATAGACAGTATGATTGCAGCAACCAAACCAGGTAGCGGATACATTGTAATCGGACCTGTTTCATTTTCAACGAAAACCGGTAACCTCAACGCTAACCCTGCAGGCGAGAAAACAACAAATGCTCTCGCCGAAAAGTACGGAAATAACTTTTTAAACGCAAATGCATACCTTACAAGTGCGCAGGCACTCACCGACGCAGGTATTACTCCAACCGAAGATGATCTCGCAAGAATATCAGAAAAGCGTGTTCCCGCATCACTTCTTGCAACAGATTCTGCAAACTTTAATGCAACGGGACACTCGTTACTCGCAAGAAAACTTTACGAAAAGTTTATTGAACTTGGATACTATGATATCGAAACCAACATCGACCACATAATTGCAGGCACAGAATACAGAGACGCATCTGCGCTTAACACGCTTATAACAACAAATACAACCGTTGACACAGAAAACGGTGTAGGTGGACGCAAAGCAGATGATGCGGCAGCCAAATTTACATATACAGGTCCAGGCAGTGATTGTGCTGCCACCATAACAATTCCGGCTCAAGACCAGGCAGGAGTTATTTCAGCGACCATAGACCTTTATCCCAACACAAATTATCAAGGTCTTCAGTTTATGACCGATGGCGGTGCTATTACCGATAAAATCCCGGCTTCTGCGTTTAATTTGAACAAGTGGAACAGAATCGGTCTTGTTTACAATTCTGCTTCTTCTTCCTCAGAGGTTTATGTAAACGGCACTCTTTATGCTACTTCCACTACAGCGGCTGCTATCAGCGGCGATGTAATTAAAATAGTAAGCAGTCAGGATATAACATCGTCAATTGGCGAGAGCTTTTATCTTGATGATATTGCCTTTTATTCTGGCCTTGCTATCTTCCCGACGATTGAGGATGCCTCATCATACACTGTTGTTGATAAAAAGATATATGATGTTGCAGGCGACACTGTTGTCACTTTGACAAATAATCTTACGCTCTCGGGTTATTCTGTTGCGGTATATGGCTCGGACGAGGCGCCCAAAACAGGTGACGCTATCATCGCAGCCGGCGACAAAATCAAGATAACCTTCAACAACATCGTTATTGAAGAATACTCTGCAGAGGCAGCTGTGCCTCCGGCAGTCGAAACCTTCAGCGAAGCGTACAATAATCTGAATCTTAATTTCACCCCCACATATTCTTCCACAGATGTTGTATACGGATGGGGCGGCAAACACATCAGCGATGCATCTCTGCAAGTCGACGCACGCAGCGTTGATGCAACAAATCACTATACAAAAATTGCAAATAATTTTGCAGATGCTTATACAACACCATTTGTTGTAACAGCCTCTGTTTATCCGACAAGTTTAGCCGAAAACATTAAGTTTTATATAGGCAACAGGGCGTTGTGTGATACTATTACCAGTGCGAAGTTTAATGTAGGCGAGTGGAACAAACTTGTGTTATTCCACAATCCCAAAACATCAAAGACAAGAACCTTTATAAACGGAGTTGAACAGGCCGAATTTACTGCAACCAGGCTTGACACAACCAAACACTATATAAACCTTGAGATTAACTCACCTATAAACACAGCCGGCACAATCGCCTATTATGACGACATCGCCGTATACACTGGCAACCTCGTGTATCCATATATCACAGAGTCAGATGTTACATTTGACGGAATTCGTGTTCACGGATGGGGTGGTAAAACGGTTGCCGACTTCCGCAACGCTGTTACACTTAATGCATCAACCTACAGCATAAACGCAGTTGACCCATCAGGTAATGTACTTGCAGACAACGCAGAGATTGCGGCGGATTCAACCATTCAGATTCTGTGCGGCAACAGCGTTATTGATCGTTATACTCCCGGCATAGCAACTCACGAGCTAATTGGCGAGCCTACTATATATACAAACGGATATAACGATGCCGATAACGACAAATTTGGCATAGGCACCGCCACAGTTAAACAAAAAATTGGTGTTTTCAACGGTGGGATGGAAGTAACAGCAATCCTTGCACAGTATGACGCAGACGGCTATCTTACCAAGATTGCCATTGAGCCTCAGACTGTTGTCGGATCAGACGAGGTCGTAGCTTCTATAGATATAGATTCTACAGATGACACAACCTTGAAGTTCTACATCTGGGATGGCACCCCGGGTGCACCTTTGTGCGACCCTGTAGAGTATGTTCCATATTCTGCATCTGAAATTGAAATGGTTGTTCCTCTTTACGAGGGCTATACAACCAAATCTGCTGTCTTTAACACAGACGATGGTACATGGCAGGAGTACATGCTTCTTGACTTGTTTGAAAAGTATGGTATAAAGGGCACATTTAACTTTTACACACAAATTAACTCTACCTCTGAACTTGATGCAAGAATAGACAGTCAGATTGCTAAAGCAAAAGCCGCAGGAGACGCGGATGCTCTTGCTGCGACAGACTGGATTGATTATGTGCAGAGAGCATATATAAACAAGGGCCACGAAATCGCAACTCATTCAAAGACTCACTTTGATACAGATGCTACATCGGATAATGCTGCTTATATGTCTCCAGATGCTTTAATCGATGATATTGGCGAAAGCATTGTTAAACTTGAAGGATGGTTCGGCAACGATATAGTCGGTATTGCATGGCCAAACGGATATGGTCAGGACCGTGACGATTTTGATACACTTGTGCCACGCCTGAGCGATTTGGGAATCAAGTATACACGCGCAAAAGAAACGGGTACATTTGACATCCCGACAGACTGGTACAGTTGGGTTCCAACCTGTCGTTACCTCAACTCTCTCTACGGCGTAGCTACCGCACCTGTATGGGTAGATAAATTTGTTGCTCTTGATAACACAGGAGATATGAAGTGCTTCTTTACATGGGGCCACTCAGCAGATATTAACGATTATGGTAACACCCACCCTGGCGAAAATGGTTGGGAGATAATGGAAGGCGTCATGAAGAAGCTTTATGATGACGATGTATGGTTTGCAACAAACGCCGAAATACGCGACTATGTAGAAGCAACCAAGCTTTTAGATAGAACCGGCACAACAGTTACAAACAACTCAACCATGACAGTATACTGCATCATTAACGGTCAGAGCGTTGCGCTCGAAGCCGGCGAAACATTTACAATCGGAGAGTAGTTACAAACACAAAAAGCGCATCACAGTGTGATGCGCTTTTTATTTGTCTTTATAAAATCTCAACCCCTGCTTCACGGCAAATTTTTAAGGTTTCTTCGTCCCAGATGGAGCTTTGTACCTCTCCGATGTGGGCCTTGCCCAGCAACAGCATACAAACTCTTGACTGTCCTATGCCGCCCCCAATGGTAAGCGGTAACTCTCCTGCAAGGAGCGCCTTGTGAAACGGCAATTCTCTGCGGTCATTACAGCCCGCAGCCTCAAGCTGCTCTGCCATCGACTTTTCGTCAACACGGATTCCCATAGAGGAAATCTCAAGCGCACTTTCCAGAACCTCGTTCCATACCAGGATATCACCGTTTAGCTTCCAGTCATCATAATCAGGGGCGCGTCCGTCGTGCTTTTTGCCCGACTTCAGCTTTCCACCAATCTGCATTATAAATATCGTCTTGTGCTCTTTTGCAAAGAGATTTTCTCTCTCCTTGCTTGTTTTATCAGGATACATATCCTCAAGCTCTTGCGTTGTAACAAATGTCACCTCTCTGCAAAGCTGGGTTTTAATTTCAGGATATATACTCTTTACCTCTTCAAGCGTGTCGCAAAGGGCATCCACAATCTGCCGAACCGTCTCCTTAAGATACTCTTTTGTCCTCTGCTCTTTTGATATAACCTTGCACCAGTCCCACTGGTCAACATATACAGAGTGAATATTGTCAAGTTCTTCATCTCTGCGGATTGCGTTCATATCGGTATAGAGACCTTTGCCCATATGAAAGTCATACTTTTTAAGCGCCATTCGCTTCCACTTTGCAAGCGAATGTACCACCTGCGCCTCTATCCCAACATCAGGGATGTCAAAAGAGACCGCTCTTTCAACTCCGCTGAGGTTATCATTGAGTCCACTATCAGTGCTTACGAAAAGCGGTGCCGTCACCCTACGCAGATTAAGTGCTTTTGCAAAATTATCTACAAAAGTTTTTCTGATAAGCTCTATCGCCGCATTGGTGTCATATAGTCCAAGCGAGGCCTTGTACCCCTTTGGAATGTAGCTTCCGCTCATAAACAAACCTCCAAATCTATCCATCATCCCTGATATCTGGGATAATTCTCCATTTAAGCCAAAAGGCGTACGCCGTATCGGTGTACGCCTCTGTTATTCAATTATAATGCATATTATCCTTATCGTCAAGTGTTTTTATTTTTGATATTACATATCATTAGCTTTTTCTATCGTGCCGCAGGCTATTCTCTCTTCGCTGCCTCCTGATGGCTGGGTTTTATAATCATCAGGCGACAAATGAATCATTACTGATTTGCCGATTGCCTCATCGGGCGTAAATTTATCGGTATAGACAAGCATTTTTGCCCTGCCGCCGTTTGAAAAAAGAACGGGTAAATCGCCCGTGTGATTACCATGTGGTGCGCCTTTTTTGTTCCAATGACTCCCACTTTTTTCAAAATTCTCGCTCTGACAGGGCATTTCATGAATATGAAATCCAAACGGACCAATCTGTGGCGCATCCTCAGTCTCTTGCATAAATTCGGGCAGACCTTTTATGTCAGCGTCTACCCATGTTCCTTCCCCTGCTTTTTTAAATCCAACTGTACCCATTATACCAGGGTAGTCTCTTCCGCCGTTTATGTAGGCTATTGCGTCATAATTTGCCAGCATATCTGCTATTTCCTTTCTAACCTCTTATTTTTGTTCTCCTCATCGGTCATAAGGGGGAACTTTACTGCCTCATTTCAGTATATGCCGCCTTGGCATTATTGACACAATTTATGACGCGCTTAAAATATTGTGCCCAAAATCTCTGCCACGCGAAATCTTATCTCTATATTGCCCCCGCCTTTTGTTATAAGTTCATATTCTTCCTTTGAGAGACTGTTCATCAGCGTCTCTCTTGATTTGTCAGTCATTAGAACGGTTCCTTTGTCGATGCAAAGCGGGGGATACATTACACACCACCAGTTTTGTCCTTTTGCTCTGCCAATTTTTATATTTACAGCTGTATATGTGCCACGCGGCAAAGATATATTCTTATAATCCTTTGTCGGAAAATAGCTCTTGCCGATTTCTACCGACACGGACTCCCGATGCCCTTGTTTTTCAAGTTCATCCTCTGCTACTTTCTGTATTTTCTCTTCGTACTCTGTTGCAATCTCTATTGACTCTGCCTGCGATGTACAGGAATCAAAAACCTCTGAGAATTCCGCTATGATTCTGTCACGCACGGAAAGTTTTACCCTCTGGTCATCGGCATCGTCGCTGTTTGCAACAACATGAAGTCTTAAAACATTGTCTTTTATACCGCTTGTCAAATTAAGCACATATCCAATATAGAGTACCAGAACTATAAAAATTCCAGATGCGGACAAGGTTATTATTTTCAGCGCTTTATTCTTCATAATATGTTTCCTTTCTTTTACATGCTTATCTATGTTTCAGGGAGTTGACAATCATTTAATGTATTTTTAACACATATTTATTATTTATACATATTGATTTTTTCTTTCATTAGATGTACAATATATAATGATGTTTTATATCTTTGCAGAAAGGCAGTGATTTTACAATGGAGAAACTCAACATCTGCGTAATCTTTGGTGGTGCCTCAAGCGAGCATGAGGTTTCGCTTATCTCGGCTACCACTATTATTGATTCCCTTGACAAGAGCAAATACAATATACATATGATAGGTATTACAAGAGACGGAGCATGGCGCTACTTTGACCGCGCCACATCAGAGATTGCAAGGTTTGATGAAATTGCAGACGAACTTTGTCCTGCACACATCTCGCCAAGCAGAGACGACCATGGAATAATACTCTTTGCAAATGACGGCATAAGGAAGATTAAGCTTGATGCCGCAATCCCCGCTATGCACGGCAAAAACGGCGAGGATGGTACCATACAGGGCTTGTTTGAACTGGCAAACATTCCATATGTAGGCCCCGGAGTAATCGGTAGCGCAATCTGTATGGACAAATGTATTGCAAAGATTATGTTCAAAGAAGCAGGTATTCCTCAGGCTGATTGGGTAGAGTTTCGCCTTGACGATGACGGATCGTGGGATAAATCAAAAATAAATGAGGTTGAAGAAAAACTCGGATACCCCTGCTTTATCAAGCCTTCAAACGCAGGCTCTTCTGTCGGCATAAGCAAAGCAACAAACCGCAGCGAACTTGAGAGCGGCCTTGCCCTTGCGTTTGAGCATGACTATAAGGTGCTTGTAGAAGAGGCGGTTAACGCAAGAGAAATCGAGAGCGCAGTTATGGGCAACGAAAATCCTATATGTGCACCAATTCTTGGAGAGATTGTCTCTGGCGCAGAATTTTATGATTATGATGATAAATATAAAAACGGCGTTTCCAAACTTCTTATGCCAGCGCCGATAGACGATTCTACTGCTGACAAAATAAGGCGATATGCAATCAAAGCATATAAAATTTGTGAGTGCAAGGGGCTCTCGCGAGTTGATTTTTTTGTCGACAGAGAAACAGGCGAAATTAAGCTGAACGAGATAAACACCTTGCCTGGATTTACCTCTATCAGCATGTATCCAAAGCTATGGTCACAAAGCGGTATACCAATCACCGAGCTTCTTGACAAGCTGATAAACTACGGATTATTAAAGTAATTTGGAGGATTTTATGGATAACAGAGCCATAGGAATTTTCGATTCAGGACTTGGCGGACTTACCTGCGTTAAAAAGGTAATGGATCTTATGCCAAATGAAAATATCATATACTTTGGCGATACAGGAAGAGTTCCTTACGGAACAAGAAGCCCACAAACCATTGTCAAGTATGTACGGCAGGATATAAACCTGCTTAAGAGCTTTGACATAAAATATATAATCATTGCATGCGGAACCGCCAGCAGTGCTGCTCTGCCACATATTCAGGATGAGGTCGACACCGATATTATTGGCGTTTTAGAGCCTGCGTGTCGTGCTGCGGTTGCTGCTACAAAAAACGGTAGAATTGGTGTTATCGGTACATCAGGCACAATAAACAGCGGAAAATATTTACAGACTATCAGAGATATAAACCCCGATATTGATGTAATCAGCCAGGCTTGTCCCCTTTTTGTACCGCTTGTTGAAAATGGTTACACAAACGGAGAGGTTGTTAGCACTATCGCCAAAGAATACCTTGCACCAATTTGTCAGTTCGGCGTAGATACCCTTATTTTAGGATGCACCCACTACCCTCTTCTTGCAGACGAGATACAGAAAATCGTCGGCAATGATGTTACCCTTATAAACTCAGGCGCAGAGACGGCAGTTGCTGCCTTTAAATATCTTAAAGAACACGATATGCTCTCTGGCAACTCATCGGGCAAAGCTGAGTATTATGTAAGCGACTCGGTGAATGGTTTTAAAGAACTTGCTGGCGTTTTTCTTGAAAAAGACATAGATGGCTTTGTACACAAAATTGACATAGAAAAATATTGAGGATACAAAATGGATGATAATGTTTTGATAAGCATAAAGACATATCAGGATGTGGATTCAGAGGGCGATGACCCTATTGAGCTGCAAACTGTGGGCAAATTTGGAAATGCTAATGACAAATACTATATTATATACAAAGAAAGCGAAATGACTGGCTTTGCTGATACCACTACAACAATAAAGATATGGGAAGGCAATGTTACGGTTACGCGTAAGGGCAGATTTAATATGAAACTTGAATACATAAAGGGTCTGCAAAGACTTTGCCTTTACCCCACCCCATACGGCGAAATTAGTGCGTCGATAAAAACCTTTGATGTCGACTTTAGTTTTGATGGCAACAAGGGTTGGCTAAGGGTTGACTACACCGTCGATGCAGACAACGAGAATTTTCATAAAAACTCTCTCCATGTAAAGATTGAGCCGCTTTCATAATTATATACACTAAGATATCAGGCAGAGGAAAGGAAGATTTATACCAATGAATATTTTTGAAGAGATGAAAAGCAAAGTATCAGCCGCTATTATTGCGGCATTTAATGCCGCAATAAAGGACGGCACATTGTGCAGCGAGGACATTGATATTTCAAATATGGTTCGCCTTGAGGTCCCCAAAGACAAACAACACGGCGACTTCGCCTGCAATATTGCAATGATGCTTGCAAAGCCGATGCACTGCGCCCCAAGACAGATTGCCGAGGCGATAGTCTCGCATATTGCGACAGACAGCGACATAGCAAAAGCAGAGGTTGCAGGCGCAGGATTTATTAACTTTTACCTCACACCAAACTGGCTCTATACAACTATGGAGCAGATTGAAGAAAAAGGCACAGACTATGGCAAGATTGACCTTGGCAAAGGCAAAAAAGTAATGGTTGAGTTTGTTAGCGCAAACCCCACCGGCCCTATGCACATGGGCAATGCCAGAGGCGGCGCACTTGGTGACTGCCTTGCATCTGTCCTTGAATATGCCGGATACGAGGTAACAAGAGAGTTTTATGTAAACGACGCCGGCAACCAAATAGAGAAGTTTGGCAACTCGCTCAACGCGAGATATATTCAATTGCTCAAAGGCGAGGACTCTATTGATTTCCCCGAGGACGGATATCACGGCGATGATATAAAGGCACACGCAAAGGCTTTTATAGAAATAAACGGTGATAAGCACCTTTCCTGCACCGAGCAAGAACGCAAGGCGGCTCTTATTGACTACGCTCTTGAAAAAAATGTGACTGCTCTGCGCGAGGATCTTGAAAAGTACAGAATTTTCTACGATGTGTGGTTTAGAGAAAGTAAACTTCATAACGACGGCGAGGTTATGGCTGCAATCAAAAAGCTTACCGATAATGGATACACATATGAAGAAGATGGTGCGGTTTGGCTCAATTGCGAAAAGATGGGCCTTGAAAAGAATGAGGTTCTAGTCAGACAAAATGGTATTCCTACTTACTTTGCAGCAGATATTGCATATCATATAAACAAACTCTCTACAAGAGGCTATGACTGGGCAATCAACATCTGGGGCACCGACCATCACGGCCATGTTGCAAGGATGAAGAACGCCCTTGGTGCTGTTGGCATTGCGCCCGAGAGGCTTGATGTTGTCCTTATGCAGCTTGTCCGCCTGACTCAAAACGGCGAGGTTGTAAGAATGTCAAAGCGTACCGGCAAAGCGGTTACACTATCTGATTTGCTCGAAGATATCAGTGTTGACGCTGCAAGATTTTTCTTTAATATGAGAAGTGCAGGCAGTCACCTTGACTTTGATTTAGACCTTGCCGCACAGCAGAGCAGCGACAACCCTGTTTACTATGTACAATATGCACACGCGCGCATATGCAGTATTCTCCGTCTGCTCGGTGAAGACGGTATCTCTGTTAAGTCATATAAGGATATTAATCCTACTTTGCTTACAGATGAGACAGAGCTTACACTTCTTAAAAAACTTACTGACCTGCCTGAAGAAATTAAGTTTGCAGCTGAAAGTATGGAACCTGCAAGAATTACAAGATATGTTATGGAGCTTGCAACCGACTTCCATTCCTTCTATAACACATGCCGCGTAAAAGGCGAGGCAGAAGATGTTATGGCAGCTCGTCTTAAACTTATTGATAGCGTCCGCATTGTAATTAGCGGCATTTTAAGAATGCTTAAAATTACCGCACCTGAAAAAATGTAGCCCTCTATACTATAAGGAGAATGGTTATGAAAAAACTTATCGTATCTGTTTTGATTTTGTGTCTTTTGATGCTTCCTGTTTACGCAGATGAGATTACAACTACAGAATCTGTCAACTCTGAAACCGAGGACATTTGTCGCATTGTAGAACTCTACGCCTTTACAGGCACCTTATACTACTGCGACACACCGACAGACAGAGTTGTTCTGCGCTCTGTCGAGGCGGCGTCTACAAATCCAAGGGCAAAAAGAATTGCAAGAGAGGCAGAATACCTGGAAATCAGTCTCTCGCCCGATGCTATATGGCTGCCAAGCGGCACCAAGGGTGATGTTCAAAGTCTTAATTCTTATGTAGACAACAACGCATGGTTTATTATAGCACGAACACTCAACGGGAACCTTACCATACCCTACTTTAGCTTCAGGTAATCAACTATATAATTGCTCATAAGGGGATAAAAATGAAAAAGTTTAATAATATTTTTAAAAAATCTACTGCAATATTATTGTCAGCTGTTATGTTGCTCTCCTCCATATGCGTTGTGTACGCACAGAATGATGAGTTTACAGGCAAGGAAAAAGCTGCTGTGGTTCAGTCTATTGTTGAATTTCTAAGCGTTCAGACAAGATATGACGATGTGTCACAGGCAAGTCTTTATAAAGAAGGTCTTTTGACTCTTCTTGAAAATCATCCCGAATTATACGAGGATGTTATGAAAAGCATTCTTGAATCTATAGACGAGCATTCAGAATACTACAATGTTGAAGAGTCTGCCATTGTGCAAGAACAGGTCTCAGGTGTAATTGTCGGCATTGGCGTTACATTTCAGATGTGCGCAGACGGAGTAGATGTAAGAAGCGTAATCCCTGACACTCCTGCAGCAAAAGCAGGACTTCAGGTTGGTGACATTATCGTAAGCGCAGATGAGCATCAGCTTGCAGGCGTAAACTCTGACATTGCTTCAGGATACATCCGTGGTGAAAAAGGTAGTTCGCTCCGCATTGGAATCAAGCGTCGTGGTGAAAACGAAATAATATACAAGGACCTAATCCGCGAGGAAATAGTCGGCACATCTATTACAAGTAAAATCTACAAAGACGGTGCCGAAAAGCTTATGTATATTAAGGTTCACGGGTTTGTAAGCAACACTGCCCAGTGCTTCAAAGACGCCCTTGACAAAGCTGCAGCAAACAACATATCAAATCTCATCATAGATGTGCGCGACAACGGTGGCGGTCTGTTTTCTCAAGCGGTAGAAATGGCAGATATGCTTGTTCCCAAGGGCAGCAAGATAACCACAGAGGACCATAAAATTGCCTTCTTTAACATAGACTATATTGCAGTTTATGATGACACGCATAAATTTAACTCGGTTGTTCTCGTCAACGAAAATTCTGCAAGCGCGTCAGAAGTTCTGGCCGCAGCACTGAGAGAAAACGATTGTGCAGTTCTAATTGGCGAGAGAACATATGGCAAGGGTACGATTCAGAACATGGTAAATTTAAATGCCGGCGACAGTATGAAATTTACTATTGGATACTATCTGACTCCAAAGGGCAACAACATAAACGGAATCGGTATTACTCCTGATGCAGTTGTTAAAAACACAGAGTCACCTGTTAACATGAGTGAATATGATGAGTTTACCTATACAAACAAATATCAACTCGGAAACTGTGGCGCAGAGGTAACGACCGCGAAAGAGCTTCTCAAGCTGTGGGGTGTCTTCTCGGGCGAAATCAACGAGGTCTTTGACGAGGATCTCAGATACGCAGTAAGCACATTCCAGAGTTCAATCGGACTCTACTCGTACGGAGTGCTTGACTATACAACCCAGCACGAGCTTTATACAAGACTTTCAAAGAGTAAAATCATTAACGACGATCAGCTCAATGCCGCTTTCTCACACTTTGGAATGACAAGAGTTGAAGAATAAAGTAAGATGGCAAATGGCATCTCCTCTTGATGGTTGTTCGGTTTTAATTCGATATCTTCCGTTAATACTATGCAAATCAAAAGTCCTCCATTATCCTGACAGGATATGGAGGACTTTTAACATAGTTATGTTCCAGTTTTATGTCTTTGAGACTAATTTCACTAGGCGAGATTGTCCAAAGCCTTATGCTATATATCTATTTTTGCAAGACCGGCTTCGGCAGTTTCTTTATATCCAATGTGCATATCCATGCCAGTTTCTTTCATTGTCTCTACAACATTATCAAAGGAAATTTTTCTTGTGTTCCACAAAAAGCTTGCTAAATTAAC
>JAZLDW010000007.1:0-33288 GCA_045614945.1 Clostridia bacterium
ATAACATTTCTGCGCATATTATATTCTTCGCGCATCATCTCAATATCCTCATCTCCGTTTTTAAGAGCCTCTATTGCCGCATACTGAGCGGTCGTCGGCGCTGACATTATAGCAAACTGATGGACTTTAGTCATCATCTTGATAAGGTCAGGATGAGCGCAGGCATAGCCAAGTCTCCACCCTGTCATTGCATATGCTTTGGAGAAACCGCTGACAAGTACAGTTCTCTCGTACATCTCGGGTATCTGCGCTATTGAAAAATGTCTTTCTTCACCATATGTAAGCTCTGCATAAATCTCATCGGCCAGCACGATTATATCAGTGCCCTTTAAAACCTCAGCAATGCTTTCCAAATCCTCTTTGCTCATTATCGCACCTGTCGGGTTATTGGGAAAGGGCAGAACAAGCACCTTTGTCTTTGGGGTAATTGCCGCCTTAAGCTCATCAGCAGTAAGACGGAACTCATTCTCCTGCTTTGTCACGATAGACACCGGCACTCCGCCTGCAAGAGCGGTAATGGGTCGGTAGCATACAAAACATGGTTCGGGTATCAAAACCTCGTCCCCCGGCTCAACTACTGTTCTTATGCACAAATCAATTGCCTCACTGCCGCCAACTGTTACTATAACCTGCGAAAGCGGGTCATATTTAAGTGTAAATCTGCGCTCTAAGTAATTTGAAATTTCTATTCTGAGTTCTTTAAGTCCTGAGTTTGAGGTATAGTATGTCATTCCCTTTTCAAGAGAGTATATGCCTTCATCGCGAATATGCCACGGAGTGACAAAATCAGGCTCTCCAACCCCAAGGGAGATAACATCGTCCATTTCTGCTGCTATATCAAAAAACTTACGGATTCCTGACGGCGGAATATTTTTTACAACGGGGTTGAGTATCTTCTGAAAGTCAAGACTCATAAGGAGATAACCTCTCTTTCGTCCTTTTCAGGCTTGCAGCACACCACTCCGTCATACTTGTATCTCTTTAGCACAAAATGCGTAGCCGTACTGATTACCGACTCCATTGGTGCAAGATGTTCTGATACAAATAAAGAAATTTCTCTTATATTGTCACCCTCAACAGTTATGCCAAAATCATAACTTCCGCTCATAAGATTTATTGCCTTTACCTCAGGAAACTGATATATTCTCTCTGCAATTCTGTCAAAGCCTCTGTTTCTCTGCGGAGTAACCTTAAGCTCTATGTACGCCGTAACAGTGTTTGTGTCATACGCCTTATCCCAGTTTATACGCGCGCCATAGCCAAGTATTACACCATCCGCCTCCAGCCCGTCTATAATTTCGGCGACCTCCTGCACAGACATTTCAAGCATTTTTGCCATCTGCTCAAGCGAGCGGCGGCAATCTGAATGCAAAAGATTTAAAACCTTTTTTACTTTATCTCCATAAACTTTATCAGACATAACTTCGGACCTCCATCTGTATGTAACTTCATATTTTAGTATATTAACATTTATTTTCTATTTAGTCAATAAATATCATTGGTTTGTAAAATACTTTTTACACCCAAGCCTCAGCGTTTTATGACTTTACGACCTCTCCGCCCAGAATTACAATTTTTGCAGTTGCAGTAATATCAGGCGGATTACCATCCCATATAACTATATCCGCATCAAGTCCTTTTTCAATACTTCCAACCCTGTTATCAATTCCGCATATATGTGACGGAATAAATGTCATAGCCTTCATTGCATCCTCTCTTGACATTCCGTTTCGCATCGCCATCCCCGCACAGAGCACAAAATTTTTCTGCGGTGTCTCAGGGTGGTCTGTTATAATTGCAGTCTCAATCCCCGCCTGCGTCAATATCGCCGGCAGCGATTCTTTCATATTTTTAAGCTCGGGCTTACTGCGGTCTGTCAGAATCGGACCTGCAAGAACAGGGAAATTTTCTTCTTTAAGTTCATTCGCAACAAGGTGCCCTTCTGTCGCATGTACAAGCACAAGACGAAGCTTAAACTCCTTTGCTATGCGTATTGCGGTAAACATATCATCCGCACGATGAGCATGTGCATGAAGCGGTATTTCTCTCTTTAAAAGCGGAATCAACGCTTCACACTTTATATCATAGTCGGGCAAATCATCCTGCTCTCCTTTTTGATATCTCTCCGTTTGCTCAAGATATTCACACGCCTTGTAAAGGGCCTCTCTTATTTGCGCAGCAATCGCCATTCTTGTAGTTGGTGACTGACTCTTGTCATTGTATACTACTTTTGGATTTTCTCCAAAAGCCGCTTTTATAGCAAGTGGCGCAGATATTACCATTTTATCAACACATTTACCAAATGTCTTCATCGCAACTATCTGTCCGCCAATCGGATTTGCGCTCCCGGGCCCTACCACAACAGTTGTTACCCCTGCCATCAAAGCCTCCTCGAATGCTCTGTCCATAGGATTTACTGCGTCAATAGCCCTCAAATGAGGTGTTATGGGGTCAGTTTCCTCGTTGCCGTCAGAACCCTCAAAGTTAAGACCATCCTCCCATATGCCAATATGACTGTGCGCGTCCACTAATCCGGGGGCAACTATCGCCCCCTTCGCATCAATCACTTTTGCATCATTATATCTGTCACAAAACTCGGACATCTGGCCAACTTCTTTAATCTTTCCACCTTCTACAATAATGTAGCCATTCTCAAGCTCACCAAGTTTTGTCATCGTCAGAATTCTTGCATTTTTTATAATCAACATTTCTAATCCCCCTGCCTAAAATGTTATCAGCTTTGCTCCATAACTATTAACAAGTTTTTCCGCTTCTTCTCTGCTCATAACCACGCATGCTGTCGCAAGACAATCCGCTAAAAGCGCTGATTCTGCAACTATGCTTGCGCTGTCTGTTCCGCTATCTGACGGACACCCTGTCTTTGGATCAATAATATGATGGTATATCTCTCCATCCCACTCAAAATACCTTTGATATGTACCCGCCGTCACAGCGGCACCTTCTTCTATAGATACTGTCGTTGCTATCTCGCCGTAATTTCCAAATGGTTTTTGAATTCCAACATTCCATCTGCCATCTGCACGATCAGGATTTTTGCCAAATACCGTAATATTTCCGCCAAGATCAACGATTCCATACTCTGCGCCCAATTGCTTAAGAACCTCTACTGCACAATCTGCAGCGTATCCCTTTGCCGCTCCGCCAAGGTCAATCTTTGTATCCTTCTTCTTTTTTGTGACCATCACAACCTCTTTATCGATAAGAACCTGATTGTATGAGACTGTCTCAAGTAACCTTTCAATCTCCCTCTCAGCAGGCGGCTTATGTGCACCACCTGATATATCCCACAAATCCTTAAAGTGCGCAACCGTAATATCAAACGCACCGCCACTTGCCTCACTAATTTCAAGGGCTTTGTCTATTATATTAACCACATCCTGGCACACCTTTACCCCTTGGTTTGCCTCGGCCATATTTATACGGGTTACATCTGATGTCTCCGAGAAGTAGTCAACCGCCGACGCGATCTCCTCTATGCGCGCAAAAGCGGCGGAAACAGCCTCACGCGCTGATTTTCCGCCAGCTCTAATTGTACAGACAGTATCCATCATCAACTTTGTCTGATTTTCTTCCTCTCTACAGATTGGATAACCTTTGCATCCGCACAAAAGCACAGTCAATATAGCCAAAAGACATATGGTATATCTCTTCATTCTTTCTTTCCTTTTCAACAAATACTTTCCTTTATAAAATTGTATCACACAATAATATAAACCGCAAGTATATATTGAATTATTACAGTGTTTTTTTCAAAAAGTTATCTATCTCATCTATTGCCGCGTCCTCGTCTTCTCCACTTGCTGTGATTCTTACTTCATTGCCCTTTTTTACTCCAAGACTCATAACCGAAAAAAGTCTTTTTGCATCGGCTGTTTTTCCACTTGAGATAATCTCTATATCCGATTTGAATTTTTCTGCCTTCTTTACCAAAAGTCCCGCCGGTCTTGCATGAATTCCGGCCTCGTCTGTAATTGTGTATCTGACTTCTCTCATATTTACCTCTCCTTATAAATATTGTATTTCTTAATTTGCCGCGGTGTAGCAATTTTTATTCTATTACTCTGCAAAAAAATCCCTCAAACACTTGACATTTAGGAAAATCCGTGATAAAATATTATAGATTTTCTTTTGAGAATTATTTTTTAATATACTAACACATTTTGAAGGAGGGTTAATAATGCTTAGAACCTACCAGCCTAAAAAGAGACATCGTGCAAAAGAGCATGGTTTCAGAAAGAGAATGAGCACCAAAAATGGTCGCAAAGTCTTGGCAAGAAGAAGACTTAAGGGCAGAAAGAAATTGTCTGCATAATTCCTAATAGCTTCAGGTAAACAAAATAGCTATATGCTATTTTGTTTTCTCTGGCTTAATGGATACCACATTTCACAGATTGTTTGGGAAAGCGATGTTTGCATTCTTCCCCTTCTTCGGCGTATGCCGATAATTGCAAAGACGCTTTGTGCGTCTTTTTGTCTATATAGCGAGATTTTTAAAGTATTGATGGTTATGGAAAAAATTATTAGTCTATGTAAAAATTTTGAGTTTCAAAGGCTCTATCGTCGAGGCAAATCAATAGTTCGCCCAACCCTTGTCATGTATTGCATAAAGGGTAAAGAAGGGCAAACGCGCCTTGGCATAACCGCCGGCAAAAAGGTCGGCAACGCTGTTTGTCGCAACAGAGCAAAACGCAGGCTGCGCGAGCTCTTCAGGACTGTTCAAAAAGATATAAAACCCGGTTTTGATATCTGTATTGTCGCAAGAAACCGCATTCTGACTGCTTCTTACGACATGCTTGTCAGAGATTTTACATCTGCCGCCACGGAACTTAAATTGTACAATAAAAATGAAGAAACTACTGATTGATGCTATAAAATTTTATCAAAGAAAAATTTCTCCACTAAAAAAGCCTTGTTGCAGATTTTATCCAACTTGCTCTCAATATGCAATGATGGCAATCGAAAAATATGGAGTTTTGCATGGCACTACAAAGGCAATATGGCGAATTCTACGGTGCAATCCTTTATCTAAAGGTGGGATTGATTATCCTTGATGCCCACGAAACCTTACAATCGATAACAAAGGAGTGAAAACAATGTCATACATTATGTCCGGTCTTGGATGGATTCTTAGGCAGTGCAGTCTGCTTACCGGCAATTATGGCGTAGCTATAATTCTTTTTACAATTCTTATTAAAACTGTTCTTTTACCGCTTACAATCAAGCAGCAAAAATCTATGCTTAAAACCCAGAAACTTCAACCCCTTTTGATGGAGCTTCAGCAAAAATATGCTAATGACAAAGATAAACTCAATCAAGAAACTATGAAACTTTATCAAAAATATCAGGTAAACCCTATGAGCGGTTGTCTTCCTATGCTCATCCAACTTCCTATTTTGATGATGCTTTATTGGGTTGTCAAAAGACCTGTTGTGTATATAATGGGCTTTGAAAACGACGAACTTTGGCGAATCGTTAACGCAATCACCGAATGGAGCGATGGAAACCCTGAAAATCTTAAAGCATTTTTGACTTCCCTTGGCATTGACATTTCAAAATATGGTGAAAATTGGAAGGATGCAATGTCAGTACTTACCAACAACAACTACAAGAATTTTAACATTTATGAAATTCAGATTGCAAGATTTTTACAGACACACCCTGAGATTATGTCAAATCACTGGATTACAGGGGCAGAACGCGATTTTGTGCTGATTAACTATGACTTTATTGGGCTTGACCTTTCAAAAACGCCTAACCTTGGCGCATTTTTTGGAATGTTCCTTGGCAGAGTTAACACTTTGACATGGAATGTTGTATTATTGTGGTCAATTCCTCTTCTGTCAGGTCTTAGCTCATATGTAACATCTTTGGTTTCTCAGGCGCAAACTGCACAGAGGAATAACACAAACAGAACCGGCGAAGAAACACCAAACCCAATGAAAGGCATGATGACATTTATGCCAATTATGTCTGCTTGGTTTGCATTTACTCTGCCAGCCGCTATTGGTCTTTACTGGATTATCAGTAATATACTTTCACTCTTGCAACAAATTATTATGACAAAATTTGTTAAATCAGATATAACCGAAGAACAAATCGAAGGAGAGATTATTAATGTTAAGAAAAATAGAAAAAAACGCAAAAAATAAAGAAGAAGCTCTCGAACTTGCCGCAAAAGAGTTTGGCGTTCCTGTATCAGAGCTCTCTTATGAGATAGAGCGCGAAGTCGGCAAAGGTCTTATGGGGCTTTTGCTTGGCAAAGAAGTTATTATCTCTGCGTGGATAACCAAAGAGGCAGAGGAAGAAGAACGCATTGCAAAGATTGCAAGAGACCGCGCTGCATCAGATAAATTTGAGAAGAAGGAATCAAATCCGTATGCCCCGAAGGAACAGCCACATACACATGACTATGTGGATATGGAAAAACGCAAAAGTTCAAAATCTATATTAAAGCCAATCGCGCAGAAGGCTCCTGACAAAGCACCTGCCGAACCAGTACCTGAAGCTGCAACGCCTGCAGCAAAATCTTCTTCAAAGAAGAACCGAGAGGTTACAGAAAAATCACTTGTTGATGCAAAAGCATTTGTAACAGAGCTTGTTAAGAAAATTGGCCTTGAGGATGTTGAGGTTGATGTTACAAACGGCGGCGACCATGTAAGGGTAAACCTCTCTGGTCCCAAGATGGGCTTACTTATCGGCAAAAGAGGAGACACCCTTGATGCTATCCAGTATCTTACAAGCCTTTTCGTAAACAAATCAAAAAACTCATATATAAAAGTAACTGTTGATACCGAAAACTACCGTTTAAAGAGAGAAGACACTCTTGTTAAACTCGCAAAAAGTCTTGAAAGACGCGTTGTTCGTGAGTCCTCTGCAATTACTCTTGAACCGATGAACCCAAACGAGCGCAGAATCATTCACGCTGCTCTTCAAAACAGCAACAGCGTTAAGACCTACAGCGTAGGCGAAGAACCAAACCGCAAGGTTGTGGTGGCTCTTAAGTAATGAGCTACAAATACTTTGAAAACAAAACATGCGAGTTCTATCCATGTCATAAATCAGATCATATAAATTGCCTCTTCTGCTATTGTCCTTTGTATAAATCAGAGATATGTCCGGGCAGTCCGAGATATATAAAAGATAACGACGGCAAAACCATTAAGGATTGCAGTGAGTGTTTATTTCCTCATGATGAAAAAAATTATGACACAATAGTTAACTTCTTAAGCCAGAACTAAAAAACCCATAGCAAACATTGTTTGCTATGGGTTTTATATTGACGCAACTGCATCTCGGGCCGCAACCCCCAGGATTACATCAGTACCAATCTTTATCCCCGCACTCTTGAGAGTTGAGGCAACTGTCTGCACCGCAAGGTCAGGATAGTTATTCTCCTCGCTCAAGTGGCCAAGAAGGATTTTCTCTGTGCCAAGTTTTACAAGAAATTCTGCCGCCTTGCCCGCATCATCATTTGACAGATGCCCAAGGCTACCTCTTATTCTTCTTTTAAGAGAGAGTGGATAGCTTCCGATTTCCAGCATATTTACATCATGATTTGCCTCTAATATAACCGTTTTGCTGCCACGCAGTGCTACAAACATCTCTTTTTGAAGCTCACCAATGTCAGTTGCAACAGACACCTTATCGCCGTTTTTAATAAAACTGTATCCGACCGGGTTTTCCGCATCGTGAGGAATCGAAAAAGGAACTACACCTATTTCCCCAATTTCAAAGTTTTCGTTGTTGTCAAAAATCTTTATCAAGGACTCATCTGTTCTGCCGATTTGCCTCGACATAGATATCCAGGTCTCTCGATTTGCCCAGACGGGAAGTTTATACCGTCTCATCATTACTCCAACACCTGCAATATGGTCGGTATGTTCGTGGGTTACAACAATTCCGTCAAGTTCCTCGGGCCGTACATCAAACTCTGCCATAGCTTCCTCTGCTACCTTGCCGCTTATTCCACAATCAACCAATATCTTTGTTTTTCTTGTATAAACTAAAGCCGCGTTTCCGCGGCTTGAGCTTCTGAGTGAAAATAACTCCATATTTTTTCTCCTGTATTACATTGCATCATCAAAGGCTTCGCCTTCAATTTTTCTTCTTGCAATCTGTGCACCAAGCTTTCTAAGTTTTGCCTCTATGCACTCATATCCTCTGTCAAGATATTTCAGGTTATGTATCTCTGTTACACCATGCGCCATAAGGCCCGCTATAACCAGCGCGGCTGCCGCACGCAAATCCGTCGCATGAACAGATGCACCATTTAGATGACCACATCCTTCAACTGCCGCAACCCTGCCGTCAACGCTGATATTTGCACCCATTCGGTTGAGCTCATCAACATACTTGAATCTGTTATCCCATACATTTTCGGTAACAATACTTGTGCCATCTGCTACGCTGAGAAGTGTCAAAATCTGCGGTTGCAAATCCGTAGGGAAACCAGGATACGGCTGAGTCTTTACATTTGCCCGCTTTAAAGTTCTTCCATCCATATATACACGGATGGCCTCATCAAACTCTTCGATTCCAACGCCCATTTCCTCAAGCTTTGCGCTAAGGGATTCCATATGCTTTGGGATTATATTGCTGATTACAACATCTCCACCTGTAGCAGCTGCTGCAATCATAAATGTACCTGCTTCAATCTGATCAGGAATAACACTGAAATTTCCACCATGAAGTTCTTCTACACCGGTTATTTTTATTCTGTCTGTACCAGCCCCTGTAATCTTTGCACCCATCATATTTAAGAAATTTGCAACATCAACTATGTGGGGCTCTTTTGCTGCACTCTCAATAACAGTCAATCCTTCTGCCATGGTCGCAGCAAGCATAATATTTATAGTTGCACCGACAGAAACCACATCAAGATACACCGTATCACCAATAAGTTTATCAGCCTTTAAATCGACAAGTCCGTGGTCAAGATTAACCTCTGCTCCAAGACTTTTAAAACCTTTTATATGCTGGTCAATCGGTCTTACACCGAAATCACAACCGCCCGGCATTCCAACTCTTGCGCGTTTAAATCTTCCAAGCAAAGCCCCCATAAGGTACGAGGACGCACGAATACGACGAACCGTCTCCGTGTCCGCCTCAAACTTGTCAAGATTTGTACAATCAATTTCTACTGCACCGCTTGGCAAAAATCCCGCTCTGCCGCCAAGCCCCTCAATTATATCAAGTAAAACCTCTATGTCGCTTACATGAGGAACATTGTCAATTATACACTTGCCTTTTACCATAATTGACGCAGCCAAAATAGCAACGGCAGAATTCTTCGCACCGCTGATTTCAACCTGACCGCAAAGTTTTGCTCCTCCTAAAACAACTAATTTCTCCATATAGACGCTCCTATCTATAGGTTTTTATCTACATATTGTATAACTCTAAAACATTATAACAATATTTTGTTATAAATGCAAGAACTTTTTAAAATATTATGCGCAAAAAGATACAATGCCCAAAATATCACATCTATACATATTATACCATAATGATATTACATTACAATTACGCCAATATTAAATGTTTTGAAAACATTTTACTAGTGCATGGCATATTATAAAACAGAAGAATTTTTATTCTTCTGTTTAAGAAAAAAAGAGGTGAAAAAATGGCAACAAAGATTTTCGTTGATGCTGGCCACGGCGGCACAGACCCAGGAGCTGTCGGCAACATGGTCACAGAACAAAATGTAAATTTGAGCGTAGCACTTCAGTTGGCTGAACTATTACGAAACGGCGGCTATGAAGTGATGTTATATCGCACAACACAAAGCGAAAATGTTCTGCCGGGCAAAAGCGCAGACCTTACAAATCGTGCAAGAATGGCGAATAACTGGGGCGCTGATTATTTTGTAAGCATCCATACCAACTCATCGCCAAACCCCGCGGCAAACGGCTTTGAGGCTTATGTATACAGGCTCGGCGGCGAGGCTCAAGCCTTTGCCGAATCCATAGTCCGCTCCTTTGTTGACAGACTTGGTTCAAAGGATAACGGCGTGCGTGCCGCAAATTTTGCAGTTTTGCGTCAAACCAACATGCCGGCAACACTGCTTGAACTTGGATATCTAAGCAACCCAACAGAAGCTCTAAACTTAAATAGTTCTGCATGGAGAACCGCTGCCGCTCAGGCAATATATAACGGCATATACAATTTTGTAAAGCCGTAATACGCAAAATTCCTGAACACCAAAGGTGTTCAGGAATTTTCTCATTTCATCTCCATCAATGCTTTTGCAAGTTGAGCGGGACAAGAGGTTCCTCTGCCATTGCAGTTTACATCCTGCAAAAGCTCAATAACCCTCTTTACTTCCATGCCCTCTACAAGTCTTGATATGCCTTGTGTGTTCCCATTGCAACCACCACTGAAAACAACATTATGTACAGTGTTGCCATCACTCTCAAAAGTTATAGACCTTGAGCATGTGCCTCTTGTATTAAAAGTATATTTTTCCATATATTTTCCTCCACCTATCCTTGTTTTATCTTAAGATGAACAGGCAAACCATTATCTGTCACAATTTTTAGTTCTCCCTGTATAAGTGGACGACAATATTTTATCATATCTTCCGTCACATAAGAGCCATCATTGCATATCCACTCTCTCGGAACCGTCTTTTCAACATTTGCAATCTCATATATACTCGCAGTCTCAATTTTATACTGATAAGGCTCATCTGCCACTCTCTTTATAACAGACATTTCGGCAGTTCTGCCCTCAACCGCCGCTTTGGCAGATGCCCCGCCAAGCATAAAGGACTCGTCAATATCCTGCCTTGATGCAAAATGAGCTGCACTTCTTTGCAATGTATTAAGTTCTATCCCCCTCGCCTTTACGCCGAGCTTTTGACCGAGGTATCTGGCAAGAAACTGTCCTGTGCCGCTCATTATCTTGTGACCAAAGGAATCAAGCGCTGCATGAACAGACCCCTCCTCACATATGTAGTTTCCATCACTATCACGAAGAGCCTCTGAAACCGCTATAACAACAGTGTTCTTTTTTTCGAGCAATTTTTCAACCTTTGCCGCACATTTGTCTAAATCAAAACCGCACTCCGGCAAATAAATCAAATCAACGCCACAACAATCATGTCCCTTTGCAAGTACAGAAGATGCTGTAAGCCACCCTGCGTTTCTGCCCATTATCTCAATTACGGTGATTGACTTAATATCATAGACCGAGCTGTCACAAATTACTTCCTTTACAGATGTAGCAACATACTTTGCCGCGCTGCCAAATCCGGGGGTATGATCGGTAACTGCTAAATCGTTATCTACCGTCTTTGGCACACCCATAAACCTTATATTGCTACCGATTGTCTCTGCATAACTTGAAAGCTTGGCAATCGTATCCATAGAGTCGTTGCCACCTATATACACAAAATACGAAACATCAAGATCATCTAAAACATTGAACAGTTTTTCATAAACCTCTCGTCCATCCTCGATGGTTGGCAATTTATATCTGCAGCTTCCAAGGGCTGCCGAGGGTGTCTGCTTTAATATCTCAACCATACCACTAATATGCTCATCAAGGTCAACACATGCTCCGTCAATCAATCCCTGAACCCCGCCAAGCATACCATAAACCTTCGGCACGCCAAGTTCCTTTGCCTTACAATACACACCAGCAAGACTTGCGTTTATTGCAGCTGTAGGTCCTCCTGACTGACCTACAACCATATTTCCTTTTATCATAACTTTTCCTCCTGTGTCGACTTCTTATTTAATCTATAATAATCTTTTTATAACCCTTTGTCAAGCAAGGGTTTAAAATAGCTACTATTTACAAAACCTCTCTATATAGGCTTTGATTGCCTTGTCTATTATCTTAATCGACGCCTGGCAGTCGCTCACCTCATTTACTGCGGTTTCTTTGTTATTTATGTTCTTATACATATCTATTATTTCTACTGCAAAATCTTTCAACAACATAAATACACAAAAGCCGTTTGCAAAAGGCAAACGGCTTTTTAGCTAACTAATCGTCAAGTCCTATGACTTCATCCTCGGTTGCTCCATTATACACAGGATACACCTCAATATCATTATATTGGCTGATACCTGTGCCTGCAGGCACAAGCTTACCGATAATAACATTTTCCTTAAGACCAACAAGCGGATCCTTCTTACCCTTGATCGCAGCGTCCGTGAGAACACGAGTTGTCTCCTGGAAGGATGCTGCAGAGAGGAAGGACTCTGTTGCAAGGGCTGCCTTTGTGATACCCATAAGCTGAATTGTAAATTCAGCAGGTTCTTTACCCTCTGCGATAACCTTATTGTTTATTTCCTCAAGCTCATAAATATTAACAAGCGAACCTGTAAGCAATCCGGTATCTCCTGCGCTTTCAATCTTGACCTTGTGCATCATCTGACGAACAATAACCTCAATGTGCTTATCGTTGATATCAACACCCTGAAGTCTATACACACGCTGAACTTCCTGAATAAAGTAATTCTGCACTGCTGTTGCACCAAGGATAGCAAGTACATCATGAGGATTAAGCGAACCTTCTGTAAGTGGATCGCCGGCAACGATTTCCTGATCTTCACGCACCTTAATTCTCGCGCCAAAAGGAATCATATATGTTGCAGATTCGCCGGTTTCTTCGTTCATAACGACAACTTCTCTCTTACCTGAAGCCTCAACCATACGCACTTTTCCTGATACCTCGGAAATAATAGCAACGCCCTTAGGCTTTCTTGCTTCAAATAATTCTTCAACACGAGGGAGACCCTGAGTAATATCATCACCTGCGACACCGCCGGCATGGAAGGTTCTCATCGTAAGCTGAGTACCAGGCTCACCAATGGACTGTGCAGCAATAATACCAACTGCCTCACCAACATTTACCGGTGTGCCATTTGAAAGATTGTGTCCATAGCACTTAGCACAAACACCTATCTTACTGCGGCACTTAACAACTGAACGGATTTTAACTTCCTTAATGCCTGCATCAATTATCGCCTTTGCAGCGACAATGTTTATCATTCCATTTTCAGGCACAATAACCTCGCCGGTTTCAGGATGAACTATATCTTCAGTAACAGTTCTTCCTTCAAGACGGTCTATAAGCGGCTCAATAATCTCGTTGCCGTCGCGGATATCTGTAACGATGATACCATCTCTTGTTCCACAGTCTTCCTCGCGAACAATAACATCCTGAGATACATCAACAAGACGACGTGTAAGATAACCCGAGTCGGCAGTTCTCAGCGCAGTATCGGTAAGACCCTTACGCGCACCGTGAGTTGAGATAAAGTACTCAAGAACTGTAAGTCCCTCACGGAAGTTTGACTTAATCGGAATCTCAATTGTACGACCCGATGTATCTGCCATAAGACCACGCATCGCAGCAAGCTGACGCATCTGGTTTACACTACCACGGGCACCGGAGTTTGCCATCATGTAAATAGGATTGAGCTGCTTGAGATTATCCATCATCGCATCAGTAACCTTACCAGAAATCTCACTCCATACCGAAATTACATGGCGGTGACGCTCTTCGTCCGTTAAAAGACCTCTGCGATATTTCTTCATAATCTTGTCAATGCGCTCTTCTGCTTCAGCAAGGAACTGCGCCTTAGCTTCAGGAATCTGCATATCGTCAACGCAGACAGTTATTGCGCCGATTGTTGAATACTTATATCCCATTGCCTTGATATCATCAAGCAGAGTCGCAGTATCTGTAATACCATGAATCTTAATTGCGGCATTGATAATCTTACCAAGGAGTTTTTTGTCAACGCCCGGCTCTACATTATCATTTATTGCTTCCTTTACAGGCGGCTTTTTAAGTACATTGTCGCCGATTTCAAGATCAAGCTCATGCTCTGGGTTTGTTCTGTCTACAAAGCCAAGGTCCTGTGGTATCTTTTCATTAAATATAAGTCTACCGACCGTCGCATCAATAATACCAGTCTTTTCCACGCCATTTATCGTCTTTGTAACCCTTACCTTAATTGGCGCATGAAGTCCTACAGCGTTGTTTGTGTATGCAAGTACAGCTTCTTCATGGCTTCCAAACACCTTGCCTGTACCGATTTCAGTATCATCCTTGAGCGTCAGATAGTAACTACCAAGAACCATATCCTGAGTCGGAACCGTAACAGGCTTACCATCCTGAGGCTTAATAAGATTGTTTGCAGAAAGCATAAGAAATCTTGCCTCTGCTTGCGCCTCTGTTGAAAGCGGAAGGTGAACAGCCATCTGGTCACCATCAAAGTCAGCGTTAAACGCTGTACATACAAGCGGATGAAGTTTAAGCGCTTTACCCTCTACAAGCACAGGTTCAAAAGCCTGAATACCAAGTCTGTGAAGGGTTGGCGCACGGTTTAAGAGGACCGGATGCTCTGAAATTACATTCTCAAGCACATCCCAAACCTCTGGACGAACCCTCTCTACCATACGCTTTGCGGATTTAATATTATGCGCAAGACCATCTGAAACAAGCTTCTTCATTACAAATGGCTTGAAGAGTTCAAGTGCCATCTTTTTAGGAAGACCGCACTGATAAATCTTAAGTTCAGGACCAACAACGATAACCGAACGACCTGAATAGTCGACACGCTTACCCAATAGATTCTGACGGAAGCGTCCCTGCTTACCCTTGAGCATATCAGACAGAGACTTAAGCGGACGGTTTCCGGGACCCGTTACAGGTCTGCCGCGTCTGCCGTTGTCAATAAGGGCATCAACTGCTTCCTGAAGCATACGCTTCTCGTTTCTGACAATTATCTCGGGCGCATCAAGGTCCAAAAGACGCTTTAATCTGTTGTTTCTGTTGATGACTCTGCGGTACAAGTCATTTAGATCTGAGGTCGCAAAACGACCGCCATCGAGCTGTACCATAGGTCTGATATCGGGAGGAATTACAGGAATAACCGTCATAATCATCCACTCAGGCTTGTTTCCTGAATGACGGAAGGCTTCAACAACCTCAAGTCTGCGGACTGTACGAATTTTCTTCTGTCCCTTTGCATCCTCAAGTTCTGCACGAAGCTCTTCGTAAAGCTCATCAAGATCAATCATCTTAAGCATCTCGTAGATTGCCTCTGCGCCCATACCTGCACGGAACATATCCCCGTATTTTTCGTAGTTTTCTCTATATTCCTTTTCCGATAAAATCTGATTTTTCTCAAGAGATGTCTTGCCCGGGTCAATAACCACATATGCGGCAAAGTAAAGCACCTTCTCAAGAGCACGAGGAGACATATCAAGTATAAGTCCAAGTCTACTTGGTATGCCTTTAAAGTACCATATGTGCGATACAGGCACTGCAAGTTCAATGTGTCCCATGCGTTCGCGTCTTACCTTTGCGCGCGTAACCTCAACACCGCATCGATCACATACTACACCCTTATAACGCACTCTTTTGTACTTTCCACAGTGACACTCCCAGTCCTTTTGCGGGCCAAATATACGCTCGCAAAAAAGACCGTCCTTTTCAGGCTTGAGTGTTCTGTAATTTATAGTTTCAGGCTTTTTTACCTCTCCTCTTGACCATTCTCTGATCTTTTCAGGAGAAGCAAGTCCGATTTGAATAGCTTCAAAATTCTGATATTCGCTCATACCGATCATACCTTTCCGGCTCACAAATTCTCATCGCCGTCTGCCGTGAGCTGGGCAGACGACCAACTAAACTACATTCTCGGTTGACTTGTTCTTTCTTAAAACTCGTCGTCGCCTAAATCCTCTTCCTCTGCAAGCTGGTCAAGCGACTCTATTCCCTCTGCATCGAGGTAATCAATGTCGTCACCTTCCATAGCCGCTCCAAGCAAAGAATCCATAATGTTGTCTTCGTCATCGTCATCATCATTCAGGATGCTGTCGAGTTCATCCTCTTCATCACTGATAAGGATGTCATCATCCTCCGAGAAATCATGCTTATTAACCATTTCATCCTCTTCGGTTCCTGCGATGTTTACAGGCAAATCACCATCATCCTCATCCGATGACTCACGAAGAACAATCTCGTTACCTTCTTTATCAAGAACCTTCATATCAAGAGCAAGACTTTGAAGTTCCTTAATAAGAACCTTAAATGATTCAGGAACTCCTGGCTCCGGTATGTTGTCGCCTTTTACAATAGACTCATAGGTCTTAACGCGTCCAACAACATCGTCAGACTTAACTGTCAGGATTTCCTGAAGTGTATAAGCTGCGCCGTATGCCTCAAGCGCCCAAACCTCCATCTCACCGAAACGCTGTCCGCCAAACTGTGCTTTACCACCGAGTGGCTGCTGGGTTACAAGCGAGTAAGGACCCGTTGAACGCGCATGGATCTTATCATCAACAAGATGGGCAAGCTTGAGATAGTGCATATATCCAACAGTAACCGGATTGTCAAACGGCTCTCCGGTACGACCATCATAGAGTATGGTTTTACCATTTCTGTTGTATCCTGCCTGCTCTAAGGCATCCATAATGTCTTTCTCGGTCGCTCCGTCAAACACAGGTGTAGCTATCTTCCAACCAAGTGCCTTTGCTGCATAACCAAGGTGAACCTCAAGAACCTGACCAATATTCATACGCGAAGGTACACCAAGTGGATTGAGTACAATCTGAAGCGGTGTACCATCAGGAAGGAAAGGCATATCCTCTTCAGGAAGAATCCTTGAAATAACACCCTTATTACCGTGACGACCCGCCATCTTATCACCGACAGAGATCTTTCTCTTCTGTGCGATGTAGCAACGCACCACCTGAGTAACTCCCGGTGGAAGATCGTCGCCATTTGCTCTTGTAAATACCTTAACATCTACAATTATACCATATTCACCATGAGGAACTCTAAGCGAAGTATCACGAACCTCACGCGCTTTTTCACCAAAGATTGCACGAAGAAGTCTCTCCTCAGCGGTAAGTTCGGTCTCGCCCTTTGGAGTAACCTTACCAACTAATATATCTCCACTGTCAACCTCAGCGCCGATACGAATGATACCTCTTTCGTCAAGGTCGCGAAGCGCATCCTCGCCGACATTTGGTATGTCTCTAGTAATTTCTTCAGGACCGAGTTTGGTTTCTCTCGCTTCAGTCTCATATTCTTCTATGTGAATTGAAGTAAACACATCATCCTTAACAAGCTGCTCGTTGATTAAGATAGCATCCTCGTAGTTGTAACCTTCCCATGTCATAAAGCCGATGAGAATATTGCGTCCAAGACCAATCTCACCATTGCTGGTTGAAGGTCCGTCTGCTATGATATCGCCCTTTTCAACTCTCTCTCCAACATTTACGATAGGTCTCTGGTTTACGCAGGTACCCTGGTTAGAACGAGTATATTTGATAAGCTTATATGTGTCCCTTTCATGATTGTCATTTTTTATAACAATCTCTGTACCCGATGACTTTTCAACGATACCGCCTGCCTTTGCGAGAACACAGACACCTGAGTCACGGGCAGCCTTATATTCCATACCCGTGCCGACAATCGGTGATTCAGGCACAAGAAGCGGAACCGCCTGACGCTGCATGTTAGAACCCATCAGGGCACGGTTAGCATCGTCGTTTTCAAGGAACGGAATCATCGCAGTCGCAATAGACATAACCTGTCTAGGTGATACATCCATATAGTCAACCTTGTTTGGTGATACCTCGATAAATTCATCCCTGAATCTTGTAACTATCTTTTTGTTTATGAACTTGTCATTCTCATCAAGAGGCTCATTCGCCTGAGCAACATAGAAACCATCCTCAACATCGGCTGTCATGTAATCAACCTCTTTTGTAACAGCCCCGGTCTCTTTGTCAACTCTGCGATATGGAGTCTCAATAAATCCGTACTCGTTTACCTTTGCAAAACCACTGAGTGAGTTTATAAGACCAATGTTAGGTCCCTCAGGAGTCTCGATAGGACACATGCGTCCATAGTGAGAATGGTGAACGTCACGAACCTCAAAGCCTGCTCTCTCACGGGAGAGACCGCCCGGACCGAGCGCAGAGAGTCTGCGCTTGTGAGTAAGCTCACCAAGAGGGTTAATCTGGTCCATAAACTGTGACAACTGTGAGGAGCCAAAAAACTCTTTAATAGCCGATGTCACAGGTCTTATATTTATAAGGTTCTGTGGTGTAACAACATCCAAATCCTGCGTGGTCATACGCTCGCGGACAGCTCTTTCCATTCTGGATAAACCAATTCGGAACTGATTCTGCAAAAGCTCTCCAACGCTTCTTAAACGACGATTGCCAAGATGGTCAATATCATCTGTTTCGCCAACGCCTGCAGCCAGATTACCCATATAGGAGATAGATGCGATAATATCATCAATGAGGATATGTCTGGGGATAAGCTCATCTCTTCTGTCATAAAGAGCCTGCTTGAACTCATCCGAGTTCATATCAGGATACTGCTCAAGTATCTCATCTAAAATGATTCCTCTTACTCGCTCGTAAATTCCAAATTCGCGGGGGTTATAATCAACATAATCCTTAAGGTCAACCATGCCATTTGAGATAACGCGAGTCTTGCGTCCATCTACATCGAGCATAATTGCATTTACCTTTGCCTTTTCAAGATCAAGGGCAATTTCTTTTGTAATTACATCTCCCTGCGCAACGATAACCTCTCCCGTTTCGGAGTCTGCAACTGTTTCTGCCGAAACAAAGCCACATATACGATTTGAAAGACGAAGTTTCTTGTTAAACTTAAATCTACCAACTCTTGCAAGATCATAACGCTTAGGATCAAAGAAGAGATTGGTCAGAAGTGACTGGGCACTCTCAACTGTAGGAGGCTCGCCCGGACGGAGCTTTCTGTACACCTCAAGAAGACCTTCTTCAACGCTGGTGGTAGTATCCTTTTCCATTGTTGCAAGGAGTCTTTCATCCTCTCCAAAAAGCTCGGTTATCTGTGCGTCTGTACCAAAACCAAGAGCACGGATAAGAACCGTAACCGGAATCTTTCTGTTGCGGTCGATACGCACATACAATATATCATTGCTGTCGGTCTCATACTCAAGCCATGCACCACGGTTAGGAATAACCTGTGACGAGAATAGCTTTTTGCCGACCTTGTCAAATTCCTGTGAATAGTAAACGCTAGGCGCACGAACAAGCTGAGACACGATAACACGCTCAGCTCCGTTTATGATAAATGTACCGGAAGGTGTCATGATCGGGAAATCACCCATAAAGATTTCCTGCTCTTTAATCTCTCCAGTCTCCTTGTTGATAAGGCGAACCTTTACACGAAGAGGCGCTGCATAGGTAGCATCCCTCTCCTTGCACTCTTCAATATCATACTTTGGTTCATCATCAAGACGATAATCAATGAACTCCAAAATAAGATTTCCGGCATAGTCCGTAATAGGCGATACGTCATGAAAAACCTCTTTGAGTCCCTCGTCCAAAAACCAATTGTACGAGTTGGTCTGAATTTCAATCAGATTGGGCATCTCCAGAACCTCGTTAATCTTACCATAACTCATACGAGTGTTCCTGCCCAGTTTCACAGGATGTACCATAAAACCGCTCACCTCATTAAAATATTTTTTTCGACGACATTTGTCGCCTCTGTCGACTGTCAGCATCGCAGTACAGCCACAGATTTTTGCTGATGTATATATCGCCATCGTGCTTAAAAATAAACATATTGTAAACTTTATTTTCAGGTACTTGCTAAATCATTAAAGATGTGGTACAATGAGTTTCGTCCTCGCAAGTCAAAAAACACGATTTTTAGGCGATTTGCGATTGTTTTTGTTTTTCAAAATTGGAAAAATACGCAAAATATCGCACTATAAACAGAATATCATTATATCACCTGTCTGTCAAGTTGTCAAGGGCTTTTTGTCCTAAATATATATTATTTTTATTTGCAGCAGATAAACTACGAAAGGAATTGTCAATATGAATAAACATTTCTTCTCCAAAACAGTAAGAAAATTTGTTTCATTATTTATTGCTCTCATTATGTTTCTGCCATCAACTGCATTTGCAGATGTCCTCGGCAAACACATTTTTACATCGCGCACAGAGCTTGCACAAGGCACAACTCTTTACACAAACACATATAACGATTCAACAGTCGGCAAACAGACAGAGCATTATGTCACATATTTTCCAAACAAGGATGTTCTTCCTGTTCTAACCAATGGTGATACAATATACGGAAAAAGAAATCTCATCTCTGCCAACAATCTTTTACATGACCTCGGTTACAATACCGCCATGGGTGTTAATGCCGATTTCTTCTCACTTCAAACAGGTGTACCGATGAGCAATACCATTATTGACGGAAAGGTCATTACAAAGGATGACTCTTCTATCTGGGGCATTGGATTCAAAGAAGACGGCACCGCTTTTACGGCAGAGTTCCCTATTGCCACAACAATTACAACAGATAGCGGTGAGAGTTTTACAGTAGAGTGTATTAACAAGTACCGTCAACCCTATGCTCTCTACCTATTTACCGATGAATTTGGGGAAGAAACTCACTCTCCCGATTGGGGAAGAGATGTTGTTCTCGGCAATGTCAGCGGAAACATAACCTTGGGCAGCAGCATTACTGCAGTTGTCGAGAGCAAACAAGACAACGATGGTTCTGTTGATATTCCCGATGGAAAGTTGGTGCTCAGCGTTTCGGCATTTGCTGAAGAAGAAATTAAATCAAGGCTTCTTTCCCTCGAAGAAGGCACGAAGGTAACAATTTCAACTAAAGCGACTCTGAACGCTGACCTTTGGAATGACGCTCTCTGGGCGATCGGATGCACCGGTGGCAAACTGCTTACAAACGGAAAGATAGATACAAACGATGAATCAGCCGCACCGCGTACTGCGATTGGCATAAAGCCCGACGGCACAGTGATTTTCTATACAATAGATGGTCGCCAGAGCGGTTACAGCTATGGCGTGAGAAAAGAAACACTTGCGAAAAGACTTCTGGAACTCGGCTGCACCGAAGCTGTCAATCTTGATGGCGGGGGTTCTACCTCTCTAGGCGCAACTCTTCCAGGTACAACCGATTTTAAGACGATAAACCTGCCATCTGACGGCAAACTTAGAAACTGTGCAAACTTTCTCTTTTTGCATAAATTAGTCAAACCGACCGGCATCCCATACAAGCTTGTGCTTGATAATTACGGAACAAAACTGTTATCAGGCGCCTCAATCGACATCAGAGCAACATTGGCATACGATACATCATATGGTCCTGCCACCCTGCCAGATAACATAAACTACTATATACAAGATGATGCAGACACCCCTGATGGCACAGGCAGCAACACCCAAATTACACCATCAGGACATTTGACCGTCCACGGCAACGGAGACATCTATGTTTCGGCAAAGGGCGGAGAGGCTGATGGTACAACTATGGTCACATCTGTCACGACACCTGAAAAAATCATGCTGTACAACGCAGATGCAGGATATTATGTTGACGAACTTGTGATGGAGCCCGGCTCAATCGTCAATCTTGCAGCAGAAAGTTATTGGTACGGCGACAAACTCATTTCGGATAACTCGTGCTACAATTGGAGAGTCATCAGCGACGATGCATCAGTTGGCAAGATTGATTCAAGCGGAGTTTTTCGTGCCTCCTCAATAAGCGATGCTACAGGAATACTCGCGGTCAGTGCAGGGACCTGTGCTGTAGAAATACCCATTATAATCAGAGAGGGTGGCGACTTTCCCGAAGACGGCGAACCACCCAACATTGACGCAGAGATTGTCCTTGGCAAATTGAGAGGATATATCCTCGGTCATGGCGTGGTCAAAAAAGATATAACCATCACATCGGACGGCGAACCGGTAGACTTTGACTATAACTCCAAAACCGGAAAGATAAGCCTGAACCTTGACGATAAATACTCCCGTGTTGGAATTTTTGTAACCGACGAGAATGGTTTATCAAGTATGAAGTTCATCGACAATGGTAATATAGGCACTTTTTCAAACTACTTTCCGGACACAAATGGACATTGGGGTAGTAGCTACATCTCATACCTTGCAAGTCTGGGTGTAGTGAATGGAAGTCTCGAAGACGGCGGTTTGGTCCTTTTTAAACCGGGCAACAACATGACAAGAACAGAGTTTGCCATTATGCTTTGCAACTATCTTGGCATTAATGTAAATGATTATGCCGACGCTAAACTTCCATTTACGGATAACGCCGACATTCCGTGGTGGGCGGAAAATAATATCAAAGCAATATACAGTCTTGGTATAATGAAGGGACAGCTTAATGAATACGGCGTTGCCTTTAACCCATCGGCAAATATAAACCGAATGGAATTTGCAATATCGCTTAGCAGACTTTTGCCGGAGGGTCTCTCCTCCCAGCCTATCGACGCAGTTGACGCAGACGACATTCCTTTCTGGGCGAAGGAGAGTATGCGTGTTATTGTTACTCAGGGAATTATGAGCGGATACCCCGACGGCACACTTATGCCAACCCAAAGCGTAACAAGAGCAGAAGCCGTAAAAATGCTATACAACATCCTTGGCGCAGGAAAATAGAGAACAGAAAAAGCCCTGTTTCGCATTGCGAAACAAGGCTTTTTGATTTAATTCTACAGTCCGCCGTATATAAAATGCCACCAATATGGCCATATAACCTCAGAGGCGCTTCCCCCCACGCCTGACCATATTGTACTCCACGAAATTTCCTCCCACAAATCCTTTTCGTAATTATATTGGAGGGTTAACACATCTCCTCCGCTATGCCCTTTACCTACATAATACACTTGCGCAAAGCCCCATGCTCTATTGGGATTATAACTTAGAACCTTAAAATACTCCATATCTCCAAGCATCGTATCTTGCTTATAAGCATCCTTAAATTCATCATAGTGTTGGTATGTAAGTACCTCGCATTTTATCAGCGTTCCTATCCACGTTATTAAAAAATAACAAATAATTCCTAAAACAATATTCCGAAATATTTTCACTTTTATCAGCTCCTAATCTAATCCTAAAAGTTGTCGCATGTAGGGATATTTTTTCAGCAGGAGCAAGCCCCTGCCCTACAACTAAATCCGGCTATATATCAACAAGCATTCTCGATAGTGCGTTTTAGACGCCAAGTTCCAAAGGCTCCCTTGTGTAAAGGGAGCTCCGCCGCAGGCGGTGAGGGATTGTTTTTATCCTTGACAATCCTCCCGTCACACGACCTGTGCCCCATCCTTTAGGCAAGGAGGGCTTTTGTCACTACTATACCACACAAAATAGAAAATAACAACCCCTGTGGTTTTGTCATAGACTTATTTTTTCAAAAAACTATTGACATTTTTAAAATCCATGCTATAATAAAATTAAAGGTCAAAGAAAGTCAAAGTCAAATTTTGATGTTTCTTGTAGAAGGAAGTGATACAAAATGAAGCTAAGTAATCTTATAGAGGAATTTATAAAAGAGATGATATCCGAAGAAGACGGCGCAATTGAGCTTAAGCGAAACGAGCTTGCAAGCCACTTTGGATGTGTTCCCTCACAAATTAACTATGTTATATCAACAAGATTTTCACCCGAACGCGGCTATATAGTAGAGAGCAGACGAGGCGGCGGCGGATATATCAAAATAACAAGAGTGATGCCAAAGACGGGCAACCGTATGATGCACATAGTCAACGCAATCGGAAACTATCTCTCCTACTCCGATGCGGCAGCGATAATTCAAAATTGCTTTGATTATGATTTAATTACGCAAAACGAGGCAAAGCTCATACTTGCAGCCATTAACGAAAAGACAATCCCTCTGAAACATCCAGAACAAGAATACCTCAGGGCAGGACTTGTCAAAAATATGCTTATAACTCTTGCATAAAACGCTTATAAAGAAAGGATTGATTATATATGAAATGTCAAAAATGCGGTAACAAAGAGGCAACTGCTCACATCACAAAAATAATCAACGGATACAAAGAAGAGATGCATCTTTGCTCTGATTGTGCATCTTCCTCCCCCGAATATAAAGAAATGAAGTCAGGCATGAACTTTGGCATAGGCGACTTTTTAACCGGAATGTTTACAGGCAGCAAGCAAACCGCTATTGGTTCAGAAAGAGAAACAGCCCTTTGTCCCACCTGCCACATGTCCTATGAAGAATTTTTAAAAAAAGGTAAGCTAGGTTGTGGCGATTGTTATAGCACATTTGCTACAAGACTTCGTAGACCGCTTAAGCAGATACATGGCACCTTTGAGCATATTGGCAAGGTTCCTCGCCGTATAGGCAACGGGTTCTTGCTCAGCAAGAAAATCTCTTCTCTTGAGGCAGAGATGAACGCGGCAGTTGCGCAGCAGGATTTTGAAACTGCGGCTAAACTCCGTGACGAAATAAAGGCATTAAAATCAGACACACAGAGCAGGGAGGTGTAACTATGTGGTATACAGAATGTGGAAATATGAGCGATGTTGTTTTGTCAAGCCGTGTACGACTTGCGCGCAATATAAAGGGTATACCCTTCCCCCAAAAAACTACCGAAGAAGATCAGCAACGCATAATCGACATATGCAAGGCATCGATTGACAAGAGCGATATAAAACTAAACTTTATAGATATTAGTGCTATGAAGGAATACGAAAGACAAGCGATCGCAGAATGTCACATTATCAGTCCTCAAATGATGAATGACGATGTAAAACGCGGCGTTCTTCTCAGCGACGATAGTTCTGTCAGCGTACTGATAAACGAAGAGGACCATCTTCGTATTCAGTGTATGGCAGCAGGGTTTAATCTTTCAAAGTGCTTTGAGGATGCAAACAAAATTGACGACACAATAGAAGCAACTACCGACTTTGCGTTTGATAATCAGTTTGGTTATCTCACCTGTTGTCCGACAAATGTCGGCACAGGAATGCGCGCATCCGTTATGGTGCATTTGCCCGCCCTTACAATAAGCGGCGGCATCAACAGTGTTATAGACTCACTTGGTCAGCTTGGAATGACTGTCCGCGGAATCTTCGGCGAGGGATCAAAAGCGACAGGCGACATATATCAGATTTCCAACCAAACTACACTTGGCGAAACCGAAGAAAATATTCTGGAACGGTTTGAACAAATAATTACAGATGTAATAAACAAAGAGAGAGAACTTCGTGATGCAATATACTCCTCTGACAAATATCGCATAGAAGATAAACTGCTACGCTCCTTGGGTGAACTTACCCACGCGGTCGTTCTCTCCTCATCCGAGGCTATAAATAGACTCTCCGATGTTCGTTTTGCGGTCGAACTTGGTATAATTAAAAATATAGACATAGAAAAACTCAATACCGCGATGTATGCTATTCTTCCTGCAAATATTATTAAAAATTATAATTTGACTGAAGTTACAGATCGTGACATCAAACGAGCAGACATAATAAAAGAACTTTTGCTGTAGATAGAAACTAACATCTAGAAAATTACGAAAGGATGAAGAAATATGTTTGAAGACAGATTGACCGAAAGGGCAAAAGAGGCCCTTAACCTTGCCGCAGAAGCGGCACTTGAAATGGGACAGAATTATGTCGGCACAGAGCATCTGCTTGTTGGTCTTATTAGAGAATCAGGCGGAGTTGCCGGCAAGATACTTGAGGCAAATAACCTAACGGATTCTGAAGTATGCAAAAAAATAAACAACCTTATTGGCACAGGCGAGCCTTTAAACGGAGTTCAACCCGAGGCAACGCCAAGAACAAAGCGCGTTCTGCAAAACAGTTATATTGAGGCGCGCCGTCTCGGTCACAATTATGTAGGCACAGAGCATCTGCTTATCGCAACACTCAGAGAAAGCGAAAGTATTGCCGTTAAAATCCTCATTGAGCTGGGTGTTTCTCCCCAAAAACTCTATAGCGATATTATGAATCTTCTAAACGAGAACGGACCCGTATCCAATAGCGGAGCTGATGAGTTTGAATCAGCAAAAAAAGGCGCAAAATCAAATATACCATCCCTTATGAAATTTGGCAGAGATTTAACTCAAATGGCAAAGGATGAAAAGTTAGACCCCGTCATCGGCAGAGACGAGGCAATTGAGCGTGTTGTACAGATTCTCAGCCGCCGTACCAAGAATAATCCCTGCCTTATTGGCGAACCAGGTGTTGGCAAAACAGCGGTTGCAGAAGGTCTCGCACAAAAAATTATTGCGGGAACAGTTCCTGAAATTCTAAAAAACAAGAAGGTCATTACCCTTGATATGTCATCAATGATTGCGGGCGCTAAATACAGAGGGGAATTTGAAGAAAGACTTAAGACCGCCATGGAAGAGATACACAAATCAGGTAACATAATTCTCTTTATTGATGAACTTCACACAATAATTGGCGCAGGCGCCGCTGAGGGCGCAATTGATGCGGCAAACATTTTAAAACCCGCACTTGCTCGTGGTGAGATTCAAGTAATTGGCGCTACCACGCTTGAGGAATATCGCAAGTATGTAGAAAAAGATGCAGCACTGGAGAGGCGCTTTCAGCCAATCACACTTGGCGAACCAACTATAGAGGAAAGCATTGAAATTCTCAAAGGAATTCGTGACAAATACGAAGCACACCACAGAGTAAAAATAACCGACAAAGCTATTGAGGCGGCTGTAAATATGTCAATACGCTATATATCTGACAGATTTCTGCCCGATAAGGCAATCGACCTTGTTGATGAAGCAGCATCGAGAATTCGAATAAAAACTCTTACCGCACCGCCTGATATAAAAGATTTAGAGAATAAAATTTCCCAGATTCGCAAAGAAAAAGAAGCTGCAATAACGATTCAAGATTATGAAAAGGCAGCTAAACTCCGCGATGAAGAAAAAGAACTTTGTGATAAACTCATATCCACAAAGGAAAATTGGGAAAAAGACAGCAACAAAGAGGACTCTGTAGTAACCGAAAACGAAATTGCAGAAATTATTTCTATGTGGACAGGCGTACCTGTAAAATCCATTGAGGAGTCCGAAGGTGAAAGACTTTTAAAACTTGAAGAAATCCTGCACAACAGAGTTGTAGGTCAGTCTGAAGCAGTATCGTCAGTGTCAAAAGCGATCCGTCGTGGCAGGGTTGGACTTAAAGACCCCAGACGCCCAATCGGTTCATTCATCTTCCTCGGTCCTACCGGTGTTGGTAAAACAGAGCTTTCAAAAGCTCTTGCGGAGGCAATGTTTGGCAACGAAGACTCCATAATTCGCATTGACATGTCGGAGTATATGGAAAAGCACACCGTTTCTCGACTTGTCGGCTCACCTCCCGGATATGTAGGTTACGAAGAGGGCGGTCAACTTACCGAAAAGGTGCGCAGAAAGCCCTACTCGGTTGTTCTCTTCGATGAGATCGAGAAAGCACATCCTGATGTGTTCAACATACTTCTGCAAATTTTAGAAGATGGAATCCTGACGGATTCTCAGGGCAGACGCGTCGACTTTCGTAATACTGTAATAATTATGACATCAAACCTTGGTGCAAGAAAAATCACAGACCGCAGAAGTCTAGGTTTCTCTGCAGGAGAGACAAACACAGAAAGAGACTATGAACAGATCAAATCCGATGTTATGAGCGAAGTCAAGCAGGCATTCAGGCCTGAATTCCTAAACAGAATTGACGAACTTATCGTCTTCCATCAGCTCGGCACCGACGACATTAAATCTATTGCCGAAAAGATGCTTAAGCAGTTAAAGTCTCGCCTTTTTGAGAGCAAAATAACTGTTAATTTTACCGACGAGGCAATTTCAGGAATTGCAGCAGAGGGCTTTGACCCTGTTTACGGAGCAAGACCCCTGAGACGAGTAATCCAAAACGGCATCGAAGATATGATTGCCCAAAAGATGCTTGACAATTCAATTGGCGAGGGAGACACAATCAAAATTGACTTTGCAGACGGAAAATTCACCTGCGAAAAGGCATAAAATCAAGAGGGAGAACAATATGTTCTCCCTCTTTTGCATAATCATATTGTCGCAATGTATTGCCTTAAATAAACGCCGCCCCCTGTTCCGCCAGAGCCTTGCGCGGCGGCAATGATGCAATACATTGCGACGAGTTACCCTACACATAACATATCAAATTTGTCTACACTACCGCAGGGGATGGCTAGGATTTGGGTGCGGCACATTATTCAAAGACAAATTTGATTTGTTTACGTAACACCATTTATTATCGCAATGTCGTTAACATAGACTTTTCTATGCCAAAAAATGCAGAACACTATGTCCTCCCTATTTTTTATTGACACAACCATTTAAATGGTTTAAAATATCTGTATACCAAACTAAAATGAGGAGAATAACGAGAAACTTCCTTTCCCGTTACTGCCTCCGGCGGAATTAATTGCCCGTGCGAAATTTTCTTCGCACTTGCTCAGAAACGCACATGGGCGAAAAAATCTCTTATCATTCCTTGCCATACGGATAAGAGAGACTTTTAATTACTATTTATGCCAACGTATGGCGGCGGAATGGAGATTTTTATGATAGGAATTATCGGCGCAATGACAATCGAGATTGAGGGTTTGCGCAAACTTATGACAGACAAGACCGATACAAAAATCGGTAAAACCATATTTACAAAAGGTAATCTCTGCGGCAAAGATACCGTAATTGCTGTAAGTGGCGAAGGCAAGGTCAATGCTGCTATGTGTGCTCAGGCAATGATTATGGAGTTCCATCCCGATATAATAATAAATTCAGGGGTTGCGGGCGGCCTTGCAGAAGGTCTTAAAATTACAGACGCCGTTGTTGCAGACGCCGTTGTCCAGCATGACATGGATATGTCGCCTCTTGGTTTTAAACAAGGCTATATCTGCGGCATAGACGGCATCGAAATTGTATGCGATACTTCCGCAAAGGAACTACTGACACAATGCGTAAAGGATTGCAACATAAACTGTGTCTGTGGTATTATTGCATCGGGCGACCAATTTATCAATTCAAACGAGAAAAAGGCATGGCTTATTGATACCTTTGGTGCCGCAGCTTGCGAGATGGAAGGCGGTGCAATCGGACATGTATGTAATCTAAACGACACGCCTTTTGCAGTTCTCCGCACAATTTCGGACGGTGGCGATGATGACTCACATATGTCTTTTCCTGAATTTGCAGCAATTGCGGCGGAAAATTCTATAAAAATAATGACACTCTTTGCAGAAAGATATTAAAATAAAAACCCCCGACCAATCGGTCGGGGGTTTTTGGTGTAATCTAAACTTATTTAAGTTCGATTGTTGCGCCAACTTCTTCAAGCTTAGCCTTGATTGACTCAGCTTCTTCTTTCGCAACAGCTTCCTTAAGGGTCTTAGGAGCACCATCAACTACAGCCTTAGCTTCAGCAAGGCCAAGACCTGTGAGTTCTCTTACAACCTTGATTACCTTAATCTTCTGGTCACCTGCAGATGCAAGAACAACATCAAAGTCGCTCTTTTCTTCAGCAGCAGCAGCGCCACCGGCAACTGCACCAGCCATCATTACAGGAGCTGCAGCAGATACGCCAAACTCCTCTTCCAATGCTTTTACTAAATCATTTACTTCAAGTAATGTTAATTCTTTTATTTCATCAAGAATCTTTGTGATATCAGCCATTTTAAAAATCCTCCATTTTTATAAATTTTCTAAAAAGTTTTTAAATTAAAATTTAAGCAATCAATAATAGATTACTCTTCTGTTGCAGCTTCCTCAGCAGGAGCAGCTTCCACAACAGGAGCAGCCTCTTCATCAGGAGCAGGTTCCTCAGCAGCAGCCTTTGCACCGGGAACAGCTTCTTCGTCAACAATAGCCTGCAATGTACGAGCAAGTGCAGAGATTGGTGACTGCAATGAACCGAGCATCTTTGAGATGAGAACTTCCTTTGATGGGATAGCCGCATAGGTCTTAACCTCATCAAGAGAAATTACCTTACCATCAACAAAACCACCCTTAATTTCAAGCGCCTCGTTATCCTTTGCAAACTCTACAAGGACTTTTGCAGGTGCTACAACGTCTGTATCGCTTGTTGCGATAGCAGTAGGTCCATGAAGAACCTCATCGAGTTCATTAAGGCCAACTTCATTTGCAGCAAAACGAGTAAGGTTGTTCTTTACAACGGTGTAATCAACACCGGCCTCTCTGAGCTTTACACGAAGAGCAGTATCCTGTTCAACAGTAAGACCTCTGTAGTCGGCAAGAACACCCGCCTGAGCATTCTGAAATCTTTCCTTAAGTTGTTCAACTATCGCCTTTTTGCTTTCTAATACTTTCTGACTTGGCAATGTTATATCCTCCTTTCTCTTTTATTCCGCTATGGGAATTACCGAAAAATCGGAAAAGCCCCGTTTATCTGCAGACAAACGGGGACATACGCATAAACGCATTTCTTCCTCGGCAGGATTTACGGCATAGCCACCTGCTGTCTGCGGAACTATATATAATTTTGTTTTTTACTTAAACCATGCTTACGCAAGCTTGTTTGGGTTAACCTTAACACCAGGTCCCATTGTAGATGCAACGGTAACTGATCTTAGATACTGACCCTTTGCAGCTGCTGGCTTAGCCTTAATTATTGCTCCCATTAACGCATCAAAGTTTGCAGAAAGCTTTTCTGCACCAAATGATGCCTTACCAATAGGACAGTGAATGATATTGTTCTTATCAAGACGGTACTCAATCTTACCTGATTTGATGTCCGCAATAGCCTTTGCAACATCAGGAGTAACAGTACCTGCCTTTGGGTTTGGCATGAGACCCTTAGGACCAAGGATTCTACCAATTCTACCAACAACACCCATCATATCAGGTGTTGCAACAACAACATCAAATTCAAACCAGTTTTCTGTCTGGATTTTCTGTGCAAGTTCTTCTGCACCAACATAGTCTGCACCCGCAGCCTTAGCCTCATCAGCCTTGCCCTCGCGTGCAAAAACCAAAACACGAACATCTTTACCTGTTCCGTTAGGAAGTACAACCGCACCCCTAACCTGCTGGTCAGCGTGTCTTGAGTCAACACCGAGTTTAACATGAAGCTCGACAGTTTCATCAAACTTTGCAGTTGCAGTTTTGCAAACTAAATCCAAAGCTTCAGCGGTGTCGTATAACTTACCCTTTTCAAGAAGCTTTACGCTTTCTTGATACTTTTTACCTTTCTTCAATTATATATCCTCCTATGGTGGTTCTGCAGGACGCATCATACGCCCCTCCCACTATTTTTAAGACCGCAGTAATTACTCTTCTACGGTAACGCCCATTGAACGAGCTGTGCCTGCAACCATTGACATAGCAGCCTCAAGCGAAGCAGCATTAAGGTCAGGCATTTTCTGCTCTGCAATTGCCTGCAAATCAGCCTTGCTGAGCTGTGCCACCTTTGTCTTGTTCGGAACACCGCTACCACTCTGGATCTTACAAGCTTTCTTAATAAGAACTGGAGCCGGCGGAGTCTTGGTGATAAAGGTGAAGGAACGGTCCTGATATACGGTGATAACAACCGGAATTATAAGACCTGCATCCTTTTGAGTCTTTTCATTAAACTGCTTTGTAAAGTCCATAATGTTAACACCGTGCTGACCAAGAGCAGGACCAACTGGTGGAGCCGGAGTAGCTTTACCGGCAGGAATCTGCAGTTTAATATACCCTGTGATTTTCTGTGCCATTTTGATACACCTCCTCATTTCACAAACGTGGTATTATCGGGAGACTCTCATGAATCTTCCCTCCCACAGACCGTCGTTTCGCGACGGAATATAAATACGGATTCAACCGTGTGGGTAACAAATTAATTTATACCAGAGCTTCTACCTGATTAAACTCAAGCTCTACATCGGTGTCTCTACCAAACATCGACACCTTTGCGCGTATCTTCTTCTTGTCCATCTGTATTTCGGTGATAACACCAACAAATCCTTCAAGAGGACCATACTTAACTCTGATACTGTCGCCTTGCGCAAAATCAAGCTGGATAACCTTATGTTCAAGGCCCATATTCTCTACCTCGGCATCAGTAAGAGGAACCGGTTTGGATCCGGGACCTACAAAACCTGTAACACCACGGCAATTTCTGACAACATACCAACTCTCATCGGTCATAATCATCTTAATCATGACATAGCCGGGAAAGATCTTGCGTTCAACAACTTTTTTCTGGTTATCTTTCATTTCGATAACCTCTTCCATTGGAACTTTAATCTCCTGAATAATTTCAGACATGTTTCTGTTCTCAACGGTTTTCATTATGTCGGCCATTACTTTATTTTCATAGCCTGAATAGGTATGTGCAACATACCATTTTGCGTCTTTTGAAGCCATAATATTCGGGAAAAATCCCCTTCCCTCCTATAAGTTATCTGTTAATAAAACAAAGACATGAGCCATGTAAACAGCCAGTCAAGTCCACAGATAACAAGACCAACAATCAAAACATATACTATAACTGTGATCGTGTTCTGTCTTATTTTTGCAAAGGTAGGCCAAACTACCTTCTTCATTTCGGCCTTAACTTCTTTAAAGTAATTTACCATTCTGGTAAAAACATTTGGCTTTGCCTGATCCATAGTTTTCACTCCTCAACCTTATTTGGTTTCCTTATGCAAGGTGTGCTTTTTGCAAAAACGGCAGTACTTGTTCATCTCAAGTCTGTCGGGACAATTCTGCTTGTTCTTTGTTGTATCGTAATTTCTCTGCTTGCACTCTGTGCACGCCAATGTAATTTTGGTTTGCATTTATTTCACCTCATTGTTATCAATTTCAAAAGCAAGGCTTTTGTCAACACAAATAAACCCTCTTTGCAGAGGTACAATCTATATTATCACAGAATTCGAGTGTTGTCAAGAAAAATTTTAATTTTTTTCGCTAAGATAATGTATTGTTCGTCTTCGCACTTTTTTATTGCCTCATATATAATAATGTAACATTACAATCTCCCTCCACTCCTGCCAGAGCTGCTTGAACAACATTTCTGAAAAATTTAAAAAAATGCTTGACAAATGCTTCTTTGCGTAGTATAATGTCACTTGTGTTTGAAATGCACCTTTAGCTCAGCTGGCTAGAGCACCTGACTCTTAATCAGGGTGTCCGGGGTTCGAATCCCCGAAGGTGTACCAAAAAGCAGGCCTCATAAGAGGTCTGCTTTTTTTATGTTTCTGGCGCATTTATGCTCAAGTAACAATTTCAAAAAAACACTTGAAATATTCACCACTCTGTGATATAATCTCAAATGCAGCAGCCGACACAACGACACGCACGAACCGTGTATTAATACTGCAAAATCATGTGCAAAACACGGAGTTGAGTTGTTGTCGCAAATAATCACAACAAAACTTCACTAAAAACATTTAAAATTGCATAAGCTTAGGGTATCTCACATACACGGACAGGCATCGAAGCG
>JAZLDW010000008.1:0-4320 GCA_045614945.1 Clostridia bacterium
GCTGATTTTGAATGCAAAATCAGCGCTTTTATTGTGCATCAATACGACAAATTTAGGAAAAATTTTCACATTCTTGATTTTGATATAAATATATGATACAATAAAAAAGAGTGTGTCTAAAAATAGGACAATTATAGAAACTAATATGACATATATTATATATTACAAGAAAGAAGATGCTGATATGGCAATCACGTATGAACGTAAAAAACAAAGACAGAATAATATTATATACACAATAGTGGCTACATTTTTGATATGTGTAGTCTTTTTTGCCATGGTTACATCATTTTATCTTAAAGCAGAGGAAGATGCCTATGAGATGCTTCACATTCAGACGAAGCAGATTAAAGATGACCTGACTCTGCAGTTAAAATCAGACAGAGAAAATCTTATCACCATGGCAAACTTTGCTGCAAAGCTTTATGCCGGTGGTGAAAGTTACAGTCTTATGTTTGATTCCTTCAAGCCTATCGGTTTGTTTTCAAGGATTGGTATCCTCACGCCGGAAGAGCAGTTTATCACAAAAGACGGAACCTATGATTTAAAAGGTCAAATATCATTCGGCGAACAAGCGCATTTAGGTGAACACGTTACAGGCAGAACGTACAGTTATTCGATTCCTGATGAGCAGGTGGTTCGCAGTTCCATTCCAATTCGTGTGAACGGTAAAACGGTTGGCATTATGTTTGGTATCATCAAGATTGAAACCATTAACAAGAGATATAATAACATGGCAGAAGAGCTCGATGCGCAGCTGTTTGTTTATGATAAAGAAACAGGAAAATTTATTGTAGATACAATAAATGAAAAACCATCTGAACTGTCAAGCTTGAAAAACAGGGAGTATAATGACGGCTATTCATACGAAATGCTGGCTAATTCCGATAAAGGTTATTCGTCGTTCAAATCCATACGTACAGGTGAGAATCTTTATATCCATTATTCAATCATTGAAGATTTTAACTGGGGTATTATGCTTGCCCGTAATGAAACACAGGTGTTTGCGGAAGCTCATAAAATATCCCACAATTTAATTGTTGTTTTTGCTCTATTCATTTTAATTATAGCAATTTATCTTGAGCTGATATTAAAAAGCGAAAAAAATAGAGCAAAATTAAATTCAGAGTCTTCTGTTATCAGGCATCTTCTTCTGGAAATAAACAGGCAACATGAAAATATAAATACCGCTTTAAAAAGAATAAAAGAATTTTCAAACGCCCGTTCCTGCTTCTTTGCAGATACTGACGGAGAGGATTATTACTACATAAGGCCTTCACTGAAGGATAAATGCTTATTGGGTGACGAAAGAAAATACTTTGTTAGCGAGCTTTTCAGGTACGCGGCAAATATTCATACTGATGATTCTTCTACCGGATTCATGCAGATTATTCCAAACAATCACCTTTTAAAAACCAATCCGGAATTTTATAACTTTTTATTAAATCAAGGTATCAAAGATATATCTTTTGCGATTATTACAGACAAGGATAACCATGTTAGTATCTTAGGTGCGATTAACCCGAAGAAAAGCTCTGACATCAGAAAACTCGCCAGCGATGTTGTGGTTTGTTTCTCTATTGCCATATATAACAAAAAGCATCTTAACAAAACTGAGCTTACTGCAACAACAGATTCTCTTACCGGAGCGTTAAACCGTGTTGCATATAAAAAAGATATTCTCGTTTTTGACGAAGAAAAACCGGAAGACTTTTCCTGCATTTATATTGATGTTAACGAGCTTCATATCAGGAACAATAAATATGGACACGCCGCAGGCGATGAAATGCTTATCTATATTGCAAATTCCTTGAAGGAAGTGTTCTATGGTCAGTACATTTACCGTATGGGTGGTGATGAATTTTTAGTATTTGCAAAGAAAATTCCACAAGAAACTATTAAACAGAGCATCGAAACCTTTACCCAGCAAATAAAAACAAAGGACTACCATGTTGCTATTGGTACATCCCACAGAAATCGAAACACAAACTGTGAGGAAATGGTTCGCGAAGCCGAAATCAGAATGTATGAGGCAAAGGCTCAATATTATCAGGATAAAGAAAAGAAAAATGCCTCACATACAGATGACAAAGGTTACGTCCATGTGAAAACAGGCATACCTGAAATTGATGCGATGATTTCTATTCTGAAAGAAAATTATAATGGGATATATCGTGTAGACTTAGATACGGACAAGGCGCATCGTATTTTAATGCCTGCCTACCTTGGTTATAATGAAAATGAAGAACATTTTTCTAACCTTTTAACTAAGTATATAGATGATTCTGTTGCACCCGAGTTCCACAGAGCAATTGTGAACTTTTTGAATTATGAGGCTCTGAAAAGACAGCTTTTGGAAGGTAATACACCCAGAATTACATATAAAAAGACTAACGGAGAAACTGTAATCCTTAGTATTTATAAGTTAAGTGATGCAGAAAATTCTGTAAATAATACACTTTGGGTTTTTGCCAGAGATTGAAAGATTGCTTGACAAAGTCAGTTCATTGTGGTAAACTTATTTAAGTTCAATATTTAGCAAAATCGGTGAAAATCGGTGACGCAAAGCAAAGAGGCTAAGGTTTTAAACTATGCCAGTCCAGCTGCAATGATACAAGGTCGAGATATAGACTTTTGATTGTTGCAGCTATTTTTGTTTTTTACACAAAAAACAATACATTACATATTATGTAGCAATAATATAGAATTGATGAGGGAAGAAAAATGAGTAAGAATTTTTCTAAAAATTTAATAAACTTTTTAGCTGGCATAAAGAATCGCACGAACGAGAAGCTTCTTCTTAACAAAATAAGATATGGATTAAAAAATAAAGAGTTTAAGATGCATCTCCAATTTATAGTTGATAACAAGACTAAGAGGATTGTATCAGGCGAAGCTTTGTCAAGATGGGAAGATTCTTCGGGCGAGGTTATTATGCCCGGAAAATATATAGGTGTAATGGAAAAATCCGGATTGATAATTAAGTTCGATTATTATATGTTTGAAATGGTTTGCGATAAGCTAAGTAAATGGGCTAAAACAGATTTTAAAGAGCTTACAATATCTTGTAACTTTACGCGAATTACTATATCTGAAAAGGATTTTGTTGCCAAAATAAAAGATATTGCAGAAAGGTACGAATTTGACAGAAGCAAACTGATAATGGAAATTACCGAAGATGCTATCGAGAAAAACTTAGATGTTGCAAGAGATAATATCATAAAGGCGAAGGAACTGGGATTTCGCATTGCATTAGATGATATTGGTGGTGGTTATACATCATTGATAAGTTTGGGTGAGTATCCCATCGATATAGTAAAGATCGACAGAGAAGTTCTTCTGCTCTCTGAAAAAGAAAGCGGAAAAAAACTATTTTTGGGAATTATATCGTTAATACACAATCTTAATCTTAAAGTTGTATGCGAAGGTGTTGAAACAGAAGAACAAAACACTTTGGTATCTGAAAGCGACTGTGATTATATTCAGGGGTGGTATTATTCAAAAGCACTCCCAGAAGCATCTGCAGAAATTTTTTATAAAGAATATATGAAAAAGATTTAAAAGGTGAAGATAGGTGAAAAAACTCATAATACAACTGATTAAATTCGGCATTGTCGGTGTAATTGCAACCCTGATTGATTTGGCTGTGCTGATGCTTTTGAAAGAATTTATGCACGTTGATGTTCTTGTAGCATCGGCGGTAGCTTTCTCGGTATCAGTTATAGCAAATTACATTTTAAGTATGCTATTTGTTTTTAAGGGCAGTGAAAACAGTAAGGTAAAAGAATTTATAGTGTTTGTTGCTCTTAGCATTGGCGGACTTTTATTAAATCAATTTATAATGTGGCTTGGAACAGAAATAATGACTGCTTACTATCTTTGGGTTAAGGTTTTTGCTCTTGTGTTTGTCCCAATATACAATTTTATTACAAGAAAAATATTTTTGGAGAAAAAAACTCCGTAAGGAAGATAAATTATGAATGATAAATTTTCAAAGGATTTATATAGATACTATGGAGAAAAGGGCGAAAGTTTTATTAAAAGACTTTTAAGACCAACAGAACTTAAGTATATTGCGCTTTTCAGAAAGGCAGAAAAATGCAAATTCAAGCCTTTGAAGTTATACTATACAGTTAAGTTAAAACTCAAGTCTTATAAAACCCATATACAAATCCCGGCACGGACAAAAATCGGCGAAGGATTTTATATAGGTCATAGCGGCAGAGTTATTATACACCCGGAAGCAGTCTTAGGAAAAAATATGAATATAGGCACAGGAGTAACCATAGGATATGAAAACCGTGGCGCACGATGCGGTGC
>JAZLDW010000009.1:0-3158 GCA_045614945.1 Clostridia bacterium
TTCTTTTCTGGAGGAGAGGATGGGATTCGAACCCACGGTACGCTATTAACGTACACAGCATTTCCAATGCTGCGCCTTAAACCATCTCGACCACCTCTCCGTATGTCGCGAGTTTAGACAACATATTTAATTTACAACCTCTACAGTATACCATATTTTATAAAAAAATCAAGGGTTTTTTATAAAAATTTATAAAAACTTTTGCAAAAAATATTGCAATAATACTTGATAAATTATGGAAAATAGGGTAAAATGTTATTTGGTTAAAAATCATGTAAATAGCTTAAATTTTTGTTATATGATAAAAATCAGCTCTGGCTATCAGAGAGGTAAAAATATAGTATATGGAGGAATTTAAAATGAACAAAAAGACAGTGGATAACATTTCTGCACAGGGCAAGAGAGTGCTGGTGCGTTGTGATTTTAATGTGCCCATCAAGGATGGTCAGATTACTGACGAGACAAGAATTGTAGGTGCTTTGCCCACAATAAAAAAACTTATTGCTGACGGCGCAAAGGTTATTCTTTGCTCACATATGGGAAAGCCTAAGGGAGAGCCAAAGCCTGAGCTTTCGCTTGCCCCTGTTGCAAAGAGCCTTTCTGCTCATCTTGGCCAGGATGTTGTTTTTGCGGCAGACGATAATGTTGTAGGTGAAAATGCAAGGGCTGCAGTTGCGGCTATGAAGGACGGCGATGTTGTTCTTCTTCAAAACACAAGATACAGAGCAGAAGAAACAAAAAATATTGATGCCTTTAGTGAGGAGCTTGCTTCACTTGCTGATATATTTGTAAACGATGCGTTTGGTACTGCGCACAGAGCACATTGCTCAAATGTTGGTGTTACGAAGTATTTAGACACAGCAGTTGGGGGATACCTTATCAACAAGGAAATTGAATACCTCGGTAATGCAGTAAATAACCCTGTAAGACCTTTGGTTGCAGTTCTTGGTGGTTCTAAAGTATCTTCAAAGATTTCGGTAATTAACAATCTTCTTGAAAAGGTTGACACGCTTATCATCGGTGGTGGTATGGCATACACCTTTATGAAGGCACTTGGCGAGGAAGTCGGCGATTCTCTCCTTGAGGCAGACTATCTTGACTATGCAAAAGAAATGATGCAGAAGGCAGAAGAAAAGGGAGTTAAACTCCTTATCCCTGTTGATACAGTTGTTGCAAAGGCATTTGACAACGATGCAGAGAGCAAGACTGTTGGCCGCGGCGGTATTGAAGCGGGATGGCAGGGCCTTGACATTGGAGAGGAGACAATTGAGCTTTATAAAAATGCGCTCAAAGATGCAAAGACAGTTGTTTGGAATGGTCCTATGGGAGTATTTGAGATGCCAAACTTCGCAAGGGGTACAAACGCAATCGCGCTTATGCTTGCCGATCTTGATGCTACTACAATTATTGGCGGTGGCGACTCTGTTGCGGCTGTAAACCAGGCAGGCCTTGGCGATAAGATGTCTCACATCTCAACAGGTGGTGGCGCTTCTCTTGAATTCCTAGAAGGAAAGGACCTCCCTGGAATTGTCGCTCTTAATGATAAATAAGATATAAAAGATATCAAGGCGCAGTAATGCGCCTTGAAAATCGTTAGAATAAAAGAGAAAGGATGTTTGTAATGAGAAAAAAGATTATAGCAGGAAACTGGAAGATGAACAAGACTCCATCGGAGGCTTTGGATCTTGTAAATGATATAAAGGCAAAGGTAGAGGGTGCGGCCTGTGATGTAGTAGTATGTCCGACCGCTATTTGTATCCCTGCAGCAATTGATGCTGCAAAGGGCAGCAATGTATCGGTTGGTGCGCAGAATGTTCATTTTAAAGAAAGCGGTGCTTACACAGGTGAGCTTGCTGGCAATATGCTCAAAGAAGCGGGTGTAGAGTATGTAATCATCGGTCACTCTGAGAGACGCCAGTACTTTGGTGAGACAGACGAGACGGTTAACCTCAGAACAAAGGCTGCAATTGACGCAGGACTTACACCTATCGTATGCGTTGGAGAGAGCCTTGCAGAGCGTGAGATGGGTATTACTGATGACACAGTTCGTCGACAGACAAAGATTGCTTTTCTTGATATTGATGCAGATAATGCAAAGAACATTGTTATTGCATATGAGCCTGTATGGGCAATTGGAACCGGCAAAACTGCAACTGCAGACCAGGCAGATGAGGTTTGCGGAATTATTCGTGAGACTATCAGGGGTCTCTATGGCGAGGCAGTAGCAGACGCTATCAGAATTCAGTACGGTGGAAGCATGAATGCTGCAAATGCTGCAGAACTTCTTGCAAAGCCAAACATTGACGGCGGTCTTACCGGCGGTGCAAGTCTTAAGGCTGACGATTTTGCAGTAATTGTTGCTGCTGCAAAATAATAAAATCACTATACAGAAAGGCTATGAATTTTAATGAATAAAAAACCATACGCTTTGATAATTATGGATGGCTTTGGAATCAATGAGATTCACGAAGGCAACGCGATTTACGCGGCAAAGACACCCAATATTGATAAATATATGAAGGAGTTCCCGAACACTGTTATCCATGCGTCGGGTATGGATGTTGGTCTTCCTGACGGACAGATGGGCAATTCTGAGGTTGGTCACACCAACATCGGTGCAGGAAGAATTGTATATCAGGAACTTACAAGAATTACAAAGTCTATCACAGACGGAGACTTTTTTGAAAACCCCACTCTTTGTGCGGCTATTGAGAACTGTAAAAAGAACAATAGCGCCCTCCATCTTATGGGGCTTTTGTCAAGTGGTGGTGTGCACAGTCATAACACTCACCTGTATGGACTTTTAGAGATGGCAAAGAGAAGCGGACTTGAGAATGTTCACGTTCATGCATTTTTAGACGGAAGAGACGTGCCACCTTCATCTGCGGCAGAGTTTGCAGAAGAGTTGGTTGCAAAAATCCGTGAAATCGGCGTTGGCGATATTGCGTCGGTTATGGGCAGATATTATGCTATGGACAGAGACAACCGCTGGGAGAGAGTAGAAAAGGCATACAGTGCAATGGTGCGTGGTGTCGGCAATAAGTCAGATAGTGCGGTTACTGCTATTAAAGCGGCTTATAACGAGGGTGTAACCGACGAGTTCGTTGTGCCAACCGTTATAGAAAAAGACGGCGCACCTCTCGGTACAATCAGCGAGG
>JAZLDW010000010.1:0-15657 GCA_045614945.1 Clostridia bacterium
TATTATACCGATGATGAGACACAAAGTTATTTTACAATGACATATCGCACAGAGGGATGGACTGTTGATATGTACCTGGTGCGTGTGCTCAGTGGCAATTATGTGTGCGAGGTTATTGATGACTATACCATGATACTTTCATCTTCGTGGGAGGGAGATTTTGAGCTAAAATGGTCAAAAGACTATAAAGAAGTAATTTTGACTAATTTAGAATATGGTACAGTATGGAACTTTAAGGCGCAATAAATTCTATTAAAATAAAAACGAGGATTACTATGAACGAGAAGATAAAACGCATATGGACACTTTTTTGCATATTTTTTAAAATCGGAGCATTTACATTTGGCGGTGGATACGCAATGATTCCGCTGATTTCAAGAGAGGTTGTTGATAACAAAAAGTGGATTACAAATGATGATATTTTAGATATTATTGCAATAGCGGAGTCAACACCAGGCCCGATTGCGATAAACTCTGCTACATTTGTAGGGTACAAGATTGCAGGTTTTTTCGGTGCGTTGCTTTCCACACTTGGGGTTGTCCTGCCATCATTTGTGATTATTACGATTATATCATATGTGCTTGAACAGTTTCAGCATATTCAGGCGGTACAGTTTGCTTTTATGGGTATAAGAGCGGGGGTGCTTGCTTTGGTAATTAAGGCGCTTTTGTCTATGTATAAACAATGCCCCAAAGGACTTGTGTCTTACATTGTTATGGGGGCATCGTTTATAGCGGCAGGCATTTTTGACGTTAATATTTTAATAGTTCTTATCGCTTGTGCATTGATGGGACTTATATCGTCAATTATTGCAAAGAGGAGGATGGCGAGATGATTTTTCTAAAGTTATTTTTGACATTCTTTAAAATCGGAGCATTTACATTTGGCGGCGGATATGCGATGTTGCCTTTGATTACAGAGGAAGTTTTAAACAACAAGTGGCTGCCGGAAGAAGCAATCGTCAATTTTATAGCGGTAAGTGAATCAACCCCAGGGCCTTTTGCGGTAAACATAGCAACATATGTGGGCGGTCAGCTGGGTGGCATTTTTGGCTCTGTTTGTGCAACTCTCGGTGTTGTTTTACCATCGTTTATTATTATTTTGATTGTTGCAAAATGTTTTGAAAAGTTTAAAAACAACAGCACAGTAGAAGGTTGTATGAAAGGCCTTCGCCCTGCCGTTATTGGTCTTATCGGTACGGCGGTTTTAACTGTTGGACGCACGGCACTTTTCCCAAAGGGTATATCGCTTGAAACACTTTTTAGCATTGAACTTTTGTGCTTGCTTATAATTTTTGCAGTTTCTGCATTTTTAATCTTTAAAAAGAAGACACATCCGATTGTGGTTATTTTAATTGCTGCTGCACTTGGTATTGTGGCAGGATACGGTCATATGCTTATATAAAAAGCTTCCCATAAGGGAAGCTTTTTTACAGTATTTTGTTTAAGTTTTCAAGTGCGGTATTATAGGATGTAACGCGAAGTTCGTCAAGAATAATATCAGGCATAACAGAGAGGTTGTTCATACATTCAAACAAAAGCTTAATGTTAAGTTGACCTTCGCATGTTGTGGCAAATCTTTTGCCCTCATCATCAATGATAAAGTCTTTCACATGAACGGCGTGAATCTTGTCGCCAAGAATATTAAATGCCTTACGAATAGTATCGTCCATTTCTGATAAATTTTCAGCAACCGTAATGTTTGACATATCAAGGATAACTCCAAGGTTGTCGGAGTTTATATCGTCAAGCAGCCTCTTCATAACCTCAACTGAGTATATGGTAAACTGCCAGACAGGTTCAATTGCCATTGTTACCCCACATTCTTCCGCAACTTTTACAAGCGGGCGGAGATTGCTAAGCAGAAATTGATAATTTTCTTCCGATCTTGTTGCCTCTAAAGAACCGAGGCTTCCTGTCTCTGTGCCGATAACTCTTGCATCAAAAGCTGCGGCATAGCGGATAAAGTTCTCAAAACGCTTTAGCTGAACTTTAAGAGAATCAGGGTTCTGGTCAATGGGATTTATGTAGCAACCGAGGACAGAGACTGATAAATTGTGGGCGTCAAGCTTCGATTTTATATCCTTTGCGAGTGCATCGTCATAGCCAATTTCGTCAAAGTTTACAGTATTAACTGTTCTTGCAAGTGCAAATTGCAGATTTGGGACGCCTGTTTCTTTCGCGATGCGACACATATCATCAAAATTGTTTGCAATATCATGACCTCTCAGGCCAAATTTATAATTTGAAAAATCCATTTTTATAAGTCCTTTCTGTATTTGCTTACCATCAAATTGTAGCCAAAAATCTCAAAAATGTCAATAGAAAAAACTTTGTGCTGAATATATATAATATTTTTTCAAAAAAACTCAAAATTTTTCAAAAATACACTTGTTTTACTGATAAGATAGGTGTATAATGTAATTTATTGAATTATGCATATGGAGGCATGGAAATGAGTAAATTTTTAGAGCAGATTAAAGAAAGGGCAAGAGCGGACAAGAAAACTATTGTTCTTCCCGAATCTATGGACCCAAGAACTTTTGAGGCGGCAGAAACTGTCCTTAAAGAAGACATTGCAAATGTTGTAATCATCGGTACACCGGAAGAAGTCGCTGAGAACAGCAAAGGCTTCGATATTACAGGTGCTACAATTATTGACCCATTTACATACGAAAAGACAGAAGAGTATCTTAATCTTTTTGTTGAACTTAGAAAGTCAAAGGGCCTTACATACGAAGAAGCAAAAGCAACCGCCCTTGGCGATTATATGTACTATGCTTGTCTTATGGTTAAAGCAGGCGACGCAGATGGTGTTGTATCAGGTGCTTGCCACTCTACTGCAAACACACTTCGTCCAAGTCTTCAGATAATCAAGACAAAGCCTGGTGTAAAGCTTGTGTCAGCATTCTTCGTTATGGTTGTTCCTGATTGTGAATATGGTGCTGATGGTGCGTTCATTTTTGCAGACAGCGGTCTTGAACAGAATCCTGATCCGGAGAAACTTGCTGCAATTGCGGCTTGCTCTGCAGAATCTTTTGAACTTCTTGTTGAGAAAGAGGCTATGGTTGCTATGCTTTCACACTCTACAATGGGCAGTGCAAAGCACGATGATGTAACAAAGGTTGTTGAGGCTACAAGAATCTGTAAAGAAAATAACCCTGAGCTTAAAGTTGATGGCGAGCTTCAGCTTGACGCTGCTATCGTTCCATCTGTTGGTGAATCAAAGGCACCGGGCAGCCCTGTTGCAGGCAGAGCAAACGTTCTTGTATTCCCTGACCTTGATGCAGGTAATATAGGCTACAAACTTGTACAGAGACTTGCAAAGGCAGAAGCTTATGGACCTATCACTCAGGGTATTGCAATGCCGATTAATGATTTGTCACGCGGATGTTCTGCAGATGATATTGTTGGCGTTGTTGCAATCACTTGCGTACAGGCGCAGAAGAACTAGGATATTATATAATTTAAAATAAGGACGGAGAGTAATTATGAAAATTCTTGTTATAAATGCAGGTAGTTCATCATTAAAATATCAGCTTATCGACATAGAAACAGAAGGTGTTTTGGCAAAAGGTCTCTGCGAGAGAATTGGCATTGAAGGGTCAAAGCTTAATCATACACCAAACGGTGGGGACAAGGTTGTAATTGAAAAGAATATGAAGGATCACACAGATGCAATCTCTATGGTTCTTGCAGCTCTTACAGATGCAAATCACGGTGTTATTACATCCATGGATGAGATTTCTGCGGTTGGTCACAGAGTTGTTCACGGAGGAGAATTGTTCAGTGGTTCTGTAATCATAAATGACGAGGTTAAAGCCGCAATGAGAGAGTGTATCCCTCTTGCACCGCTTCACAACCCTGCAAACCTTATTGGTATTGAGGCGTGCGAAGCTGCAATGCCTGGTGTGCCACAGGTTGGCGTATTTGATACTGCTTTCCATCAGACAATGCCAAAGGAAGCATATATGTATGCTCTTCCTTATGAACTCTACACAGAGAACAAAATCAGGCGTTATGGCTTCCATGGTACATCACACAAGTATGTATCAGAGCGTGCCGCTCAGATTCTCGGTAAGGACATCAAGGACTTAAAAATTATTACTTGTCACCTCGGCAACGGCTCAAGTATAACAGCTGTTGACGGAGGCAAGTCTGTTGCAACATCAATGGGACTTACACCTCTTGCAGGTACAGTGATGGGTACAAGATGCGGAAGCATCGACCCTGCTATCATTAAGTTTATTGCAGATACAAAGGGTATTGACCTCAAGGGTGTAGATGCACTTCTTAACAAGGAGTCAGGCGTGCTTGGTATATCCGGTGTGAGCAGTGACTTCCGTGATCTTGATAGTGCTGCAAAAGATGGCAACGAGAGAGCACAGCTTGCACTTGATATGTTTGTGTACAGTGTTCGCAAATATATCGGCTCATATACAGTTCAGATGGGTGGCGTTGATGCGATTGTATTTACTGCAGGCGTCGGAGAAAACGATTGCAAAATGCGTGAGGCTATCACAAAGGGCCTCGAGTTTATGGGAGTTTGCGTAGATACCGAGAAGAATGCCGGTGTTCGTGGAGAAGAAGAGATCGTAAGTACTCCTGACAGCAAGGTTAAAGTTCTTGTTGTTCCGACAAACGAAGAGCTTATGATTGCCAGAGATACAGCCACACTTCTTAAATAATTAATGGACTTATGCCGCAGATAATGATGCACGATTTATATAAATGTTTGGTGCGTTGTTATTCTGCGGTGTTTTATTAAAGGGAGGGTCAGATGTGACAGAAGCCCAATTTGAATATTCAAATTTGTCCGATGAAGAACTTGTTGAGTTATCAGCAAGTGGTGACAGACGCGCAACGGAGTTTATTTTGACAAAATATAAAAATCTTGTAAAGGGCAGAGCAAAGGCGTACTTTCTTGCAGGTGCTGACCGCGATGATATAGTGCAGGAGGGGATGATAGGTCTCTTTAAGGCTATTCGTGATTTTGATGTGACGAAACAGGCGTCGTTTCTTGGATTTGCAGAACTTTGTATAAAGAGACAGATTATTTCGGCGGTAAAATCGTCGACAAGACAAAAACATATGCCGCTGAATTCCTATGTATCGCTGAGCGAGCCGCTATACGATGAGACATCAGAGCGCGCACTTGTAGAGATGATAGCGCAAAGAGATGTGGTAGATCCCGAGGAAATGTTTTTAAGACGGGAAAAGGCAGAGCATATTAGTGCGGAGATAAACAGCAAACTGAGTGATCTTGAAAAGACTGTTCTATCCCTCTATATGAATGGGATGAACTATCAGGAAATAGCGGTTGAACTTGACAGAACGCCAAAGTCAATTGATAACGCTCTGCAGAGAATAAAGAGAAAACTTGACACGCCAGAAAAAAATAAAACGCGGTAGCCAGAGCTACCGCGTTTATGTTTTATTAACCCATTTCAAGAGCCTGGTCAAGCCAGAAAATGCCAAGGTCAAGCGCCTTGTAAAGACCGTCGCGCTCTGCCTGACGAAGAAGTTGTGACCTTGAGCCCTCGTTAGTTTTAAGTTCAATAATAACTCTCTTTGCAATCTGCAAATCCTCAAGAGACTCGCAGTCTTCAAGCCTGAAGATTACAACATATTTATCCTCGGGGTTTCCATACATAATTTCGTTGCCGCAACGAAGAAGCGGTTTTCCGTTATATGTCAGAAGCTGAGGTTCGTTATTTTCTGCAGCCTTTTTTGTTGTCTTTGGTGCAGTTTCCTTGTTTGTTTCAGCCATTAAAAACATACCTTTCCTGCTCAGTGATTCTTTTGTGTTTATATGAGCGATATAAAGCACATTGATATAATACCAAAAAATTAAAACAATTGCAAGTTAAATTTATAATTATTTGTCAAAGAGTTTGTTGATAAGTGTGTATCCGTGTTCTTCGTATACCCCTGTCTGCTCTGCGTTTGCCTCTGTATATGAAGAAACTTTAGAATCAATCTTGGTATTACTTTTGTATAGTATGTATGGTACAGGAGCGGAGGTGTGAGTCATAATATCAAGTGGTGTCGGGTGGTCGGGCATGATTAGAATGTTATAATCTTCGCATGAATTCTCAAGGTACTCTAGAATCGGTGCAACAATCTTTTCGTCGATAAGCTCTATTGCTTTAACTTTGTTATCAATCTCGTGTCTGTGGCCCGCCTCGTCTGCGGCCTCAAGGTGCACATAGATAAAGTCAGAACCGTCTTTAAGAGCAGAAATTGCTGCATTTGCTTTGCCTTCAAAGTTGGTATGCACGGTGCCTGTTGCACCTTCAATCTCAACAACATTAAGACCTGCGCAGTTGCCGATGCCTTTAATTAGGTCAACGGCGGAGATAACTGTGCCGGTTATACCAAATTTATTATCGTATGTATCAAGATTAGGCTTTGTACCGTTGCCCCAAATCCAAACTGAATTTGCAGGGTGAAGGCCTCTTTTTATTCTGTCAAGGTTTACGGGATGGTTTCTGAGTATGTCATAACTTTTTTTCATAAGAGAAAGGAGTAGATCATCTTTTGGCAGATATTCTCCTACGATTCTGCCGGAAATGTCGTGGGGCGGAGTAAGAGAAAAATCATTTTCTTTATTGTGCCATACAAGAAGATGACGATAACTTGTGCCACCGAAAAATTCGTATTCATCGCACCCGAGTTCTTTATTTACAGCATCAATAAGTATATGAGCCTCCTCGGTTGTAATCTCATCAGAACTATAATCTACCATTGTCTTGTCTGCGTAATTTTCTTCGTCTGAAAGTGTAACAACATTTGCGCGGAATGTAGTATCGGATAGCTCAAGCGGAACACCAATAGAAGCAGCTTCGAGTGGAGAGCGACCTGAGTAATATTTCTGAGGATCGTAGCCAAAGACTGCAAGGTTTGCAACATCACTGCCTGGGGGATAGCCTTCGGGTACTGTTGTAACCATACCAACCTCGCCATGTGCTGCAAGGTGGTCAATGTTTGGTTTTAATGCGACCTCAAGTGGTGTTTTGCCACCGAGTTCATGGACAGGCGTGTCTGCTGCGCCGTCAATCAATACAACTATATATTTCATAAAAACACATCCTTTGAAACTTTTGTATATCAAACACAATTATACACCTAAGTCGCAATTGGTGTCAAGAATAACGCTTTATGTCTTTTTTATAAATTTTTCACAAAAATGTTGCTTTTTTGTTGGATTAGAGTTATAATATTCTCACGGCGTTACCAAAATCTAAGATTTTGACGCCTGAGAGAACATTTTAACATATCGCTCCGCATCGGCAAGCTCAGCTCCGCTGTTGAGGATAGAAAATCCTTGCGGATTTTCATTGATATGTTATAATAAAATAGATTAAGTTTTTTGTTTTAATCTATGGAGGTAGAGTAATGCAAAACAGATTATTTCAAAATACCCTGACACAGATAAAAAAGGATGTAAAGCGCGTTGTCGGTGTTATTGACGATACTGAGACAGTGATTGCTTGTAGTGATGAGATGTGGATAGGCAGAACTATCGACAATATTTTCACTGTTTTTGATGCATCGGGAGAAATCAGATGTATTGGTGGATCGAGCTACAAGAAAATTGAGACCTTCAATAAGATGGAGTATCTTGTATTTTGTGAAGGCGATGATGAAGTTGCGAAAGATGTTTGTGCACTTCTTGGGGTTCATTTTCTCACACTTAAACAATACTATGATGAAAAATACGACAGAAACAGTTTTGTTAAAAACATAATTGTTGATAATATTTTGCCCGGAGATGTTTTGTTCAGAACTCGTGAACTTCATCTTGCTATAGATGTAAAGCGTGCAGTATACCTTGTGCGCATTTCTAAAACTGTCGAGAATTCAGCGCTCGATGTCTTGAGAAACTTGTTTCCCGACCGCAAGAAAGATTTTGTTATAAGAATTGATGATTATGACATCGTTGTTATAAAAGAGTTCCCTGACAACATTGATAAAGCAGAGGCTTTTCAGATTGCGCAGAACATTCATGACACCCTCATTGCAGAGGAAATGATAAATGTTTCTGTTGGTATGTCAACCATTGTTGATTCAATCAGTGAACTTGGACAAGCATATCGTGAGTCAAGAATCGCTCTTGAGGTTGGCAAGGTGTTCGACACTGAAAAGAATATTATAAGCTATGATAATCTTGGAATTGGCAGACTTATATATCAGCTTCCGACCACCCTTTGTGAACTTTTCTTAAATGAAGTATTCAAGAAGGAGTCAATAAATGTTCTGGACAGTGAGACAATATATACAATTCAGAAATTCTTTGAAAACAACCTTAATGTATCAGAAACCTCCAGAAAATTATTTGTTCACAGAAACACGCTTGTGTACAGACTTGATAAAATAAAGAAACTTACAGGACTTGACCTAAGAGAATTTGATGATGCAATTATCTTTAAAGTTGCTATGATGGTAAATAAGTACCTTACATCAGAGCCTACAAGAATTTAATTTATAATTAGAAAATGACGGGGCCAAGGGGGCTTTAATTTAAATCGCGCCTTGGCTCTGTTTTTTGCTTTATTAAGAGAAATTTTACAGATGTTTTCAGTAAATATACAGGAGTGATATGTGTGAACAAGAAATTTGTTAAGATTATCGCGCTTATAATTGCCGTGGCGCTTGTACTTGGTCTTATAGGGCCACTTGCATATACTTATATTTTTTCCGCTTCTATTGGATGAGAGTGCAAAGGGTGATTTATATATAAATTTATCAAAACTTTTGCATAGCATTATTAAATTAAGGCATAGTAAAACACGATGCAGAATACGATAAAAATGTGATATAATCGTCTTGAGACGATTGTAGAGGAAAAGGTGCAAATATATGTATATAAAAAAATCAAGATTAATAAAAGGTGCGATAGCGATTGTTCTTATAACAGTTATTTGCACGGTTTGTGCACTTAATCCATTTGGGATTAGAAACACATTTAAGTTTTTGAAATTTTCTATTTTGACAAGAGTCATAGGAAATAGCTTTTATGAAGAAATAGATATGTCTGAAGCGGTTGAAACGGCACTTTTGGGGGTTACATCTGCAACTGGTGACCCATACACATTCTATGTGTGGGGAGACGATGCGCAGCGGTATATGGAACAAGTCAGTGGCAACTATTGTGGTATCGGAGTGCAGATTGGCATAGATGATGCGGAAGAATTTATTACAATAGAAGCGGTCTTAAAAGGCGGACCGGCAGAAGCTGCCGGAATTTCTGTCGGTGATAGAATAGTGAAGGTTGACGGACAAAGCTATAGTGCAAGTCAAATCAACGAGATTACATCGGTCATAAAGGGAGAGGAGGGTACAGAAGTTACTCTGACTATACTCTCTGTGGCAGATAAGATTGAGCATGATGTAACACTTATTCGTAGTGAAATCACTACGCAGGAGATAGAAGCAAAAATGATAGATGACAAGATTGGATATATTGCTTTGCAACAGTTTACAGAAGGCTCAGCGCAACAATTTAAAGATGAATACACAAGACTCACAGAAAGCGGAGCGGCATCGCTTATTATTGATTTGCGCGGTAATCCCGGTGGACTGCTTCCTGAAGTTATAGATATTACGAGTTTGTTTGTTCCAAATGGTGAGCTTATAACCTATACTCTTGATAAATATGAAAATTGTACCGAGTTTTTCTCAGATAGCGAAACAGACAAAAAGCCAGAAATAGATATTGTTGTTCTTATAGATGGAAACAGTGCATCTGCAAGTGAGGTATTTACAGGAGCGATGAAGGATTATAAGCTTGCAACTATTATTGGCGACAAAAGCTATGGAAAAGGTATTGTCCAAAGTGCTATGACTATGAAAGAGAGCGTGCTTTCTGTGACGGTTGCAAGATACTATACACCAAACGGTGTTTGTATTCATGGAAAAGGTATAGAGCCTGATATTAAGGTTGAAATGAGCCAGGAAAAAAAGAATAATATTGCAAGGCTTGATATGAAGGGTGATGAGCAGCTTGTGGCAGCAATCAAATATTTGAACAAAAAGTGACAACAATAGGAATAATTTCGGTGCCTGAAAAAAAAGTTGCTATGCGGCGCAGATTTCTGCGCCGCATTGTAATAAAAGAGAAGTTTGGAAATAATAATAAGTATATTGTGGCGGAATTGTTTTGCACAGAAGAAGAACTTAAAAAAATGAGTTCAAGACGAGCTCTAAGAGCTGTACGCTCTGCGAAAAGCTTTCTGGTGGGTGAGGGAGCTGAAAAGGTTTTGCTTTCAAAAACAGTAAGAGATATAATGTCAGCAAAGGGAATATATGAGACAGAGAATGTAGAAAAATTGTACAAAATTCCGCCGCATAGAATGGTAGAATGCTTCATGATAGCGATAGAGAAGTATAAAGGTGCCTGCGGTGGCAAAATGCCCAATTGTGCCGTTATATGTGACCGAGAACTAAAAGGGATAGAATATGATAAGTTGTCTCGGATATGTATGGAGATAAGATGTATAAATATTCTGACAGAGAATACAAGACGGGGTGAAAAACTTTCGGAGGAGCTTTTTGAGGAATATGGGGTTATGATAGGCGTTTTCGAATATGATAAGATAACAGAGCACGGACATGTGAATATCTTGATTGATGTCGATGCAGGTCGGATAAGAATAAATGATTTTGTTATAGATGGGGCAGAGTTTATATCAAACAGTGGAAACTATCAGTTAGACCCTGCTGAAGAGGCAGTTTGTCTTGGCGACGAATGCGACCTCGTTGTGCAAAATCTGATATCAGGGAAAAATATAGTATAAATGCCGAAAAAATAATAATTTTTTTTAAAAAAGTATTGACAAAATAAAAAAAAACTTGTATAATGTACGAGTTGGGTTTGATTCCCGATAAATTAAATATATAATGAAATGCGAGCATGCTGGAACTGGCAGACAGGCACGTTTGAGGGGCGTGTGCTTATGGCGTGTGGGTTCAAGTCCCACTGCTCGCACCATTATTTTGCCTGATAGTGTAACGGTTAGCACAAGTGACTCTGACTCACTTTGTCTGGGTTCAAATCCTAGTCAGGCAGCCAGGGTGAGCACTTCTTCGGAAGTGCTTTTTCAGTTATTAGAGCAGAACAAGAAAAAAGTTGACATTTTTTCTTTAATATATTATAATTATTTAATATGTTATCATAGTTGTGGCATGCCCACGACGGGAGTTGAAAGGATTGATTTTATTATGGATAACAAGAAGATTACACTCACAAATGATGGATTAAGAAAGCTTGAGGAAGAGCTTGAATATTTAAAAACTAAAAAACGAAAGGAAGTATCCGAGAAGATAAAGGTTGCTCTCGGATTTGGAGACCTTTCGGAGAATTCAGAGTATGACGAAGCAAAAAATGAGCAGGCTCAGGTTGAAATTAGAATAAATGAGCTTGAGAACATGCTTAAGAATGTTGAGATTATTGATGCAGGAGATATTGACAGGTCAAAGGTTGGTATAGGTACAAAAGTGCAGATACTTGATGTTGAACTAGACGAAGCAGACTGGTATACAATAGTTGGTTCAACAGAGGCAGATCCAACTCTTGACGATGAAAAAACTATTTCAAATGAGTGTCCGCTTTTCCTTGCAATCAGCGGAAAGAGTGCCGGTGAGGTTGCCAAACTTGATACTCAGGACGGTGTAATCGAATATAAGATTCTTGCTATTGAGTAAGACAGAAATATCTTGATTTCAGGTTATATAACATAAGAATTAAAAGGGGAATTACTATGAGTGAAAATATTAGTCAGAATGTAGAGGCACAAGAACAGGACCTTAATGAGATTCTTAAAATCCGTCGAGAGAAACTTTCAACGCTTAGAGAGGAAGGCGAAGACCCGTTTGGTATTACCAAGTTTGACAGAACAAATCTTATAACTGATATAACGGAGAACTACGCGGAGTTTGAGGGTAAGGTTGTTACTGTTGCGGGAAGAATGATGTCAAAGCGTGTAATGGGCAAGATGTCATTTGCTGACCTTCGCGATGGTAGTGGCAAAATACAGCTTTGCGTAAAGAGAGACGAGATGGGTGAAGAACCCTATAGAAAATATAAGAAATTTGATATTGGTGATATACTTGGCGTTACAGGAGAGGTTTTTACCACTCAGAAGGGTGAAGTTTCTATTCGTACAAGTGAAATTACACTTTTGAGCAAGTCGCTTCGTCCGCTTCCGGAGAAGTTTCACGGACTTACAAACACAGACCTTAGATATCGCCAGAGATATGTAGACTTGATTATGAATCCTGATGTTAAACGCGCTTTTGAAATCAGAAGCAAAGTTGTTACAGGAATCCGTAACTATCTTGACAGTCGTGGTTATATGGAGGTTGATACTCCTATCCTCAACACCATCGCAGGTGGTGCAAACGCAAGACCGTTTATCACTCACCACAATACACTCGATATCGATATGTATATGAGAATCGCACCTGAACTTTATCTCAAGCGTCTTGTTGTTGGTGGATTCGAAAAGGTATATGAGATGGGAAGACAGTTCCGTAACGAGGGTATGGATGTAAAGCACAATCCTGAGTTTACTACAATGGAGGTATATGAGGCATATACCGACTATGAAGGAATGATGAATCTTACAGAGGACCTTATCTCCACCGTTACCCAGGAAGTTCTCGGCACAACCAAGATTACATATCAGGGCACAGATCTTGACTTGGCACCTGGTTGGGCGCGTATGACAATGATAGAGTCAATCAAAAAGTTTGCAGGTATTGACTTTGCAGAAACTTCTACCGATGCAGAGGCAGAGGCGCTTGCCAAGTCTGTCGGCATAGAGGTAGAAAAGGGAATGACCAGAGGCGAGATTATAAATCTTGCCTTTGAAGAAAAGGTAGAAGACAACCTTGTTCAGCCTACATTTATCTACGAATATCCCGTTGAGGTTTCACCTCTTGCAAAGAGATATAAGGACAACCCTGCTTTTACCGAGAGGTTTGAAGTGTTCATTCTCGGTTGTGAGTATGGTAATGCCTTTAGTGAGCTTAACGACCCAATTGACCAGAAGAGCAGATTTATGGCTCAGGTTGAAAAGCGCGAAAAGGGTGACGAAGAAGCAAATATGATGGATGAAGATTATGTTAATGCACTTGAGTACGGACTTCCTCCAACAGGCGGTCTGGGTATCGGCATTGACAGACTTGTAATGCTGCTCACTGACAGTTCCTCAATCCGTGATGTGCTCTTGTTCCCGACAATGAAGCCACTTTCCGACAAGTAAGTTCACACAGTGAACGCAACGAGTCGTAGCGAGCATAAACGTGCATCCATGCACGGCGAGCGTGAAAGGGCAAATGCATGCGAAGCGAGGATTTCTACCATTATTTAAATAAAGAAATCCGAGCGTAGTCGTAGAAGCCACTTGATAAATAAGTTCGCAAAGCAAATAAAAGATTATAAAAGAACACTGTCGGTGATACTTGCGGTGTTCTTTTTATTACGGAGGAGACCAATGAAAGATAAAAAAAGAATTGTTGTTAAGGTGGGTACATCGTCTCTTACCTATGACACGGGCAAAACAAACCTTAAAATGATAGAAAAACTTGTTCGGGTACTCTCTGACCTTATGAACATGGGCCACGAAATTATACTTGTTTCAAGCGGTGCGATTGGTGTGGGCGTCGGCAAACTTGGTCTGCCCGAGAAGCCGTCAACCACAAGACAAAAACAGGCGCTTGCGGCAATAGGTCAGGCAAGCCTTATGTCGATATATGAAAAGTTCTTTATGGAGTATGGTTATAGCACTGGACAGGTTCTGCTTACAAAGTTTGTTTTAGATGATAAGCAGAGATATGAGAGTGCCAAAAACGCGTTTGAGACAATGATTGGTTACGGCGTTATTCCGATAGTCAACGAGAACGACGTTATCTCAACCTACGAAATTGAGTTTGGCGACAATGATACTTTGTCTGCCTATGTTGCAAACCTTGTTGACGCAGATACCCTTGTGATTTTGTCAGACATTGACGGATTTTATGATGGCAAGCCAAATGATTCGGGAACAAAGATTATCCCTGTTATAGAAGAGATAACAGATGAGATAAGAAACTGTGCAGGCGGCGAGGGCACAAGAAGAGGAACAGGCGGTATGATAACCAAACTTAAAGCCGCAGAACTTGTGTGCGAAAATGGAATTGATATGATTATTACCAATGGAAACACTCCGGAAAACTTATACAAGGTTGTAAGTGGTGATGCGGTTGGTACATTATTTAAAAAGCATAGCGTCTGATGACGCTATGCTTTTATTGTTTTATGCGCTCCTTAAATCAAGCCTTAACTTGTCGGCAATCATTGCTATAAATTCAGAATTTGTAGGTTTGCCCTTGGCGTTTGCAATTGTATATCCAAAGAAAGCGTTTAGCACATCAGGGTCACCTCTGTCCCATGCAACTTCAATTGCATGACGAATTGCGCGCTCGACACGACTGGGAGTAGTACTGAAGTTATCTGCAACAGTTGGATAAAGTTCTTTAGTGATTGAGTTAATTATATCAAGGTCATCAACTGCCATAATAATTGCATTACGCAGATACTGATACCCTTTTATATGTGCAGGAATACCAACCTCGTGAATGATATTTGTGACCATAGCCTCAATATCCGGTGCAGTCGGCTTTGATACAATGCGTAATTCGTTTTTATTTACAGGAGCTGTCAATGATGTGTCAACTTCTTTAGAAAACATTTCAATTCTGTTGACAAGCGCCTCTATATCAATTGGCTTTTGCATAAAATATTCTGCGCCAAGAGATATCGTGTGTGCAGCAATTTTTTCGTTTATAATTGCGCTTACTACAATAAATATTGGCATATTAAATTTGTTTTTAATCGAAAGTCGCTCAAGAACGCCTATTCCATCGAGGTTTGGCATAATAATATCAAGTATAACGATGTCAGGCTCACCTTCTTCAATCATATCGATAGCTTCGATGCCATCATATGCATAGCCAATCAAATCTATGCTACCTCTTCTGGCAATTGCCGCGCTAATCGCTTTTACATACTCTTTGTCATCGTCAACGATAAGTACTTTTGGCTTTCTTTGTGTAATATTTTGCATTTTTCTAACTCCTTTATTTTGAATTAACTATATTATAAACATAATTTACAAATTTTGTCAATAGTTTTTTAGAAAATAATTGGAAAAATTTACAATATTTAACAATTGTGTAAAAAGTTCGAAAAAATGTTGTATTCAACAAATAAAAACTGCAGCAGGATTTCCCGCTGAAGTGGTATAAAGATAGTAGACACTAAAAAAACAGTGTCTACTATTTTTTTCTATATTAAAATAAAAGTAAGGAGGGGATTTTATAGGAAGACCCAGATGACTTAAGAAAGGTTATTGACGAAACTGTATATTATTTTAATTATGTAAAACCGGTTAGAAAATTAAAAAGAAACCCGCCTGTTCAATACAGACTTGAACAGGCAGCTTAAAAATGTCTTTTTTGTGTCTACAAAGTATTGACTACTTCAGTATCGCTACGTTATTTTTTATTTAAAGAGTCCGATAATATAATCGTATAAATTAAATTTTACTACAACGCCTGCAAATACAATAGAAACCATGCTGAGCAGCTTTATAAGAATGTTTACAGATGGAC
>JAZLDW010000011.1:0-7187 GCA_045614945.1 Clostridia bacterium
GATACCAAGCGCAATATCTAGCGCCATTGAGCCTGTCGGAATTGCATCAATCTTTATATCAGACTTTTCACCAAGTCGCATAACTGCCCCCTGGCCAAACTGTTTTTCTATGTTTCCAAAAACACTCTCAAGAGCTTTTCTTTTCTCATCATTCATACCAAGTTCCAATCCTTTCTCATATTCCTTTGACGGATTATTGTACACGAAAATACCCGTCTGTATTATTATAATTTACTGATTTTACAGTGTCAAGCATTAAATTATGAAAATCGACACAACTACCAGATATAGTCAATATCAAGGCACTGTTTATTTTCACCAGGGACTTTTAAAATCCCAAGCAAACTACGGCGCACCAAATCAAGCGCGTAAAGACTTGCTCTCTCTCTGACCATACCTCTGCCGCCTGAAAGTTTAAGTTTTACCGACGCCCATATATCATCTGTGCATATACCAACATACACAAGTCCGACAGGCTTATCTTCGCTCCCGCCACCGGGACCTGCTATACCTGTAATACCAATACCTATATCCGCTCCGCTTTTCTCTTTTGCGCCTTTGCACATCTCAAGTGCTGTCTGCTGAGACACTGCACCGTATTTTATAAGAGTCTCTTCGCTTACACCGAGAAGTTTAGTCTTCTGCTCGTTTGAATATGTGACAAAACCACAATCCATACATTCGGAAGACCCCGGGATTTCAGTTATCTTTTTTGACAAAAGTCCGCCCGTGCAACTCTCTGCGAAAGAAACTTTTTTGCCCTTTTCGATTAACAATTTGACGACTGTACTCTGGAGCGTCTCATCCTCGCCCTCTGCATATATATGGTCACCGAGAATTTCTCTCACCTTTTCTTCAAGGGGCAAAATCATCTCTGCGGCTTTTTCTGCCTCGTCTGCCTTTGCAGTTAGCCGAAGTTCCATCTCACCCGTCTTTGCATAAGGTGCAATTGTTGGGTTGCTTTGCTGCATCAGGTCTGACAACTTTTCATCCGCAGCCGACTCTCCCACACCAAAGACCTTTAAAACCTTTGAGCGTATTACTCCGTCTGCCTTTTTCTCAAGATATGGGCGCACCTTTTCGCTTAGCATCTTATTCATCTCAAAAGGAGGCCCCGGAAGCATTATAATAGTTGCCCTCTCGCTTTCAATTATTGCCCCGGGCGCTGTGCCGTAATCATTATCAAGAACTATACACCCCTCAGGCATATCCGCCTGCTTTAGGTTGTTTTTTGGCATATATCTATTTTGTTTTGCAAATCTCTCTTCAAGTCTGCGACGACTCTCTTCATGAGGCACGCATTTAACGCCACAAAACTCCGCAATCGTCTCCTTGCTCAAATCATCACAAGTTGGGCCAAGTCCACCTGTTGTGATTATTCCGTCTGCACGGCTTGCGGCTATTTCCAGCGCCTCTTTAAGTCTCTGTGGGTTATCACCCACAACTGTTGTATAATAAACATTCATACCAAGTTCGCCAAGCATTTGGCTTATGTCCCTTGCGTTGGTGTTTACTATCTGTCCAAGCAGAAGTTCTGTCCCTATTGATATAATTTCAAAATTCATATTATCGTCCTCTCATAATTACTTTTTATATGCACGACATGCGAATTCAGCTGCGGTCAAAGACCGCAATTCCTCATATCAGGTCAAAAGCATCAAAGTATTTGTCGTTTTTTCAGGCATGACATGTTCAGGCTCTGTAATCTTTTAACAATTTCTTCGATTTACATTCACTTGTTCTCGTAGTAGTTACCCAGAATAATAATGTCGTTAATCTGGATGTTTTTCTTCATCCGCTGTGTCTGTTTTTGAATATAAATTATATCTTCGCTTTCAGTATTGTCATCTGTCGGAATATAATGCATAGTTTCGTCCATCCATGCACCGGTCTCAAAATAGACAAACCCCTCAGACTCTGGATCCAGCACATCAGTACCGAGGTATCTTGCCTGATTTGACAAGTCGAAAAGATTTACAATGGTTGGTGCCCAATCAATAGTCATCATTGGTTTTGATATTTTTTTAGGCTTTAGGCCCGGACTGTAAATAAATGCAGGAACACAATAAGAAAGGGTGTCTCCCTTCCACTCGTTAAGTTTTTCCTCGCTTGAAATACCATACGCAAAATGGTCAGTGTATGCCACAATTACAGTATCCTTGAGCAATCCATCAGTTTCCAGCCTTTCTAATAAAATTCTGAAAAATTCATCGGTGTCTGCCGCAAGAATTCTTATATTGTTCTTCTCCGTATCCTCACTCTCATCAATCATATCGGGGCGGTATTCCCTTGCAAGTGCCAACTTTTCACTATCGCCCTGATATGGCAGATGCGCAGAATATGTAATAAAAAAGTTAAAAAACGGCGTTTTCTCTGTCAGTTTATTATAAAAATCATCGTTTTTTATCAGATTGCTATCGAGCTCTGCCTCAACGCCCATAATGCCAAAATCGGCAGCCGCATAATATTTTTCATAACCAAAAGTTCTGTGCATAATACCGCGATTATAAAATTCAGGACTATTAAAATGAAACGATTTAGTTTCATATCCAGCCTCTTTAAACAATCGGGCTACAGAATACGGAAACGCGCTTTTACTGAAGTTAGAGGCACTACTTGCCGACACAGGAGTAAAAAATCCTGTGTTAAAGGCAAATTCGGAACTGAATGTAAATCCAACACCAAAAAAGGGAGCATTATAGTTGGTGAAGTTGATGCCGTTTCTCATCATTTTATATAGTGTCGGTGTGGTTTCTTTATCAATCACCCATGTGTCTACACTCTCCATCATAACAGCAATTACATTTTTCCCTTTTAGCAGACCGGTATAATGGTTCTTTGATTTCTCATCTTTCGTGGTAAAATACTCATCTGCCATATACCTGTCATCCTTTGATAAATTATGCCGCTGCGGAAACAAAGAAGTATATAGGTTCAAATAACTAAACTGATAAACACCTGAAATTTCAAGCGATTTATTCACATCATTAAAGTTTTTGTATACAATTCTTGGTTTTCGCCACACATCCCACTCATCTGCAGAATCTCCATGCAACACAGGTTGCATACAAATATGGGTTATCAAAAGAATGGCAAGTGGTAATGCAAACAATATAATTTTGTATTTTTTATTCATCCTTGGAGACCACCAAGTCAAAAGAGCAAGCAGAACTGAAATTAAAGAAGCAACAACAAATGCAATCATCCACGGCTCAATCAGTTTTACAGCATAGCTGAAATAGTCAAGCCCCTCGCCTGCAAGCCCTATACTTTTGAGCCAGAAAAATTGTTCAAAAATCTTATAATACACACATTCTGCCAATGAAAAAAACGAGAAGCAGACAGTTATGATTATAAAAAGGATTTTTCCGATGCTTCTAGGCAAAACAAATACACAAATAACAATAAATAACAGAACCCATCCAATAGAAAAAAAGGATGAGGCTACCGCAACATATGATTCTGTAAAAACTCCGGTTCCAATAAAGCGTCGAAGCATAAACTCGGGCAAGAGCAAAGCGATTGCAGTAAACAATATAAAAATATATGGCTTTAAATTCTTATAAAACTTCTTCAAAAACTCACCTTCATTTTCTTTTGTACTGTTGAATAAATCTATCTAATCCTCGTTTTTCGCATATTGCACAAGCTCTGATATAAGTTCCCTATCGGTAAAATCCCCGTCAAGATCACAAAGATTGATTAGAAGCTTTTCCATCTCGGTTGGGTGTTTTTTGTCTGCCATTATTTTCTGCAGAGTTTTAATTGCTGCCTTATGTACCAACGATAATTCAGAAACCACCATTTTGCCTGGATAATTGAAAATCTTTATATTATCGCTCTTGCCATCTTTAAAGTTCTTCTCCATAACAAGTTTATCATAATATTCTCTACACTCCGGAGGGGTCAGACCTGTTGTGTATACGATAATCTTTTTATCTTTTAATTTTTCTATATTTTTTGTTATAAGCGACAGACCTGCTATTACCTCGGCATAAAGGCCTCCACCATAGATAATTGTATCATATTGGCGTAGCTCATCCACCTTTATCTCTGATGCCTCAACAACTGTACAGGACAGGTCCTGCGCAATCCACTCTGCATAATTTTTTGTTGAACCATACTTTGACTTGTAAACAACAATTGTTTTCATAAAACTCTCCTCTAAATTATTTATAATAATATAAAACCCATATATTATTATAAAACCAACAAGCAATTAACATGCCAATTTTTTGCATAATTTCACATTTTTTTAGTATATCATATATCAGATGTTTTTTCAATATTTTTTGCAATATAATCACCTAAAGCAATCTTTGCTCATATTATAAACCGGAGGTGAGATTATGGCTTATGAAAATTACAACTGTCAGATTAGTTGTACCGGCAAATCAGTTATTGCAAGTATAATTATAGGTGTTCTGTCAGCGGTCTTTCGTTTTACTGCACTTATAACTATAACACCGGCATTTTTATGGGTATTGTTTGGTATTGCAATTGGGTATTTAGGCATCAACATCCTGACATCCGCAATTGCAACATCTACCAGAACCTGTTGCACAGCACTCCGTACCGTTATTGTTTCAATACTGGGCACCGCGTTAACTTCCCTGATTCTTCTTGGGATAACTTTTGCTGCAACAAGTGTAATCGGTGCAATTATTACGGGGGCTCTGCTTTTCTTCTTTTCGTTGCTCGTAACTAGTACAACATGTCTTATTAAATGCAGATATACTTGTAACTAATCCTATCTGTTACTGATGCAGATATAGTATAAAAACAAAAAGGCAATTTAGCAGTTTGCTAAATTGCCTTTTTTTGTTTTTCTTATGTTTTAAATTAATCGTCAATACTGTTATCCGTTGCTCTTTCAAAAATCTCAACAACTTCCTGTGATGGTGCCTTATCAACCAAAGTAACAACAATTGCAGCAATTGCACCAATTATAAAACCGGGGATTATCTCATACACACCTGTAATAGCAGTGAGTGCAATTCCGCCTGAAATAGGAAGCCACAACCAAAGCATATCAACAAGGGCACCAACTACAATACCTGCAATCGCACCTTTGTATGTAAATCTCTTCCAGAAAAGTGAAAGCAATACTGCAGGGCCAAATGCCGCACCGAAAATTCCCCATGCATTAGATACAAGATCCATAATAGCCTGTGCTGCTTTACCTTTACTGCTTGCAATAAAGAAAGCAACAATTGCAATAGCAACAACGACTAGACGGCTTACCCAGAGCATTTCCTTGTTTGATGCATTCTTTCTGATTATAGGCTTATAAATGTCACTTGAGAAAGACGATGCCGCAACGAGCAACTGTGAATCAGCAGTCGACATAGACGCCGCAATAATCGCCGCAAGCAAGAGACCTGCAATAAACGCAGGGAAAACATCACGTGCAAGTTCAACAAATATCAAAGACTGCTTACCCTCTGAGAGTAATACTTCAGATAAGTCCGTACCATTTGAGTATACAAACATTCTGCCAAGATATGCAATCATTATCGCAGCAGCAAGAGAGAGTACAACCCAAATAATTGCAACTGTAGCTGACTTTTTAACCATTGATGGTTTTTCAATAGCCATAAATCTTACGATAATGTGAGGCATACCAAAGTATCCAAGACCCCATCCAAGACCTGATAAAACATCCTGCCAACTTGCATTAAAGAAGGTTGAAACAAATTTAAACTCTTCTCCATCAGGTCCATGATATACTGTTGTAAGCGCCGTCGGGTCAAGATTTCTTGTAAATCCAATAACAATCGGCACAATCAAAAGTGCAGCAATCATCAAAAGGCCCTGGAAGAAGTCTGTCCAGCAAACCGCATTAAATCCGCCAAGGAATGTATACACGATTACGATTGCAGCAAATATAATCATAGCAATCATCGGGTCAAGAGTCGGAACAAGAGTTGTAAATACATCCGAGCCTGCAACGAATGCAGATGCAACGTAAATAGTAAAGCAAACAAGAAATACGATAGCACAGATAATACTCAATGTATGACTCTTTGTTGCAAAACGATTTGAAAGATACTGAGGAAGTGTGATAGAATCACCTGCCGCTCTTGAAAACTTACGAAGTCTCTTAGCAACCAAAATCCAGTTTGCAGCCGTGCCGATTGCAAGACCAATACCAATCCACGCCTGTCCAAAACCAAAAGCAAGAATGCTTCCGGGAAGACCCATCAACAGCCAAGCACTCATATCTGATGCCTGAGCACTCATCGCTGTAACCCAAGGCCCCATTGCACGTCCGCCAAGGAAGTAATCCTTTTCTGTTATCACCTTTGATCTTACAAAAAAGAAAACCCCTATAGCTACCATTGCTACAAAATATAAAACAAATGCAAAAATATCCATATATTCTCATTCTCCTTTGTGTTATTTATTGCATGAGTGACATTATAACACATATTTTTACAAAAATCAATATAGAACTAAGTACAGACCGTATTCTATACTAAGTTCTCTATATTTTTAAATATCTCTTTATTTACTTGAATTTTTAAAAAGACGATTTTACAGACGAATTTCCGACAAAAACATAGGCATAACCCTCTTTGCATAACTTCTGAGAGAATATTCACCACCACTGAGGCACCAATCGTATATAAGCGCTCTCTCGCTTATTGCATAGAGCTTTACGATTTCGTTCACCGTCATCTCACTTGTAATCTCACCATTTTTCTGTCCATCCGAGACGATTGCTCTGAGCAATTTATAGTACGGTCGCTTGTTATCAAGAAGATGCTTTTCTCCTTTTGTAATAAGTTGAGTTGAATAAAGCCTTGTCAAAAGGTCAATATCTATTCTATCCTCTATCACAGCAAAAAGTTCACCATTGAGGTATAGCAATTTTTCAAAGGACGACATAGATTCCGGCATCTCGTCCTTTAATTTTAGATATTCCTCATCAAAAATGTAAGAAAGCGACCCGAGAAGTGCGTCCTTACCCTCAAAATAATGATAGAAAGAGCCTTTTGATGTTCCGGACTTTTCTATTATTTCCTCTACTGTTGTATCCTCATAACCTTGCTCATAGAACAAATCCCACGCAGCATTTATTATTTTGCCTCTTGTATTCTTTTCATTCTTCTTTGACATAAGCATCATTCCTTATAATCTATAAGTTCTTTAATATCCTCAGGAAGCGGAGCCACTATTTCAAT
>JAZLDW010000012.1:0-16955 GCA_045614945.1 Clostridia bacterium
CTCTCTATGCAGGCAGACTTAAATCCGTGCTTAAAAATGGCGGATATGAGGTAGAAATTATTGTTGTAGAGGCAGAAGAAAAGAGTAAGTCTCTCGGCGTACTTGAAATGGTTTATGAGAGGATGCTTGATTTTGGTATTACCCGCTCTGATTTGATTGTCGCTCTTGGCGGCGGAGTGGTTGGCGATTTGACAGGTTTTGCGGCGGCAACATTATTAAGGGGAGTGCCATTTGTGCAGATACCTACAACGTTGCTTGCCCAGGTAGATTCAAGCGTCGGCGGCAAGGTGGCAGTAAATCTTTCAAAAGGGAAGAATCTGGTGGGTGCTTTTTATCAGCCGCAGCTTGTAATAATTGACACTGATTGTCTAAAAACTTTGTCGCCCAAGATTTTATCTGACGGTATGGCGGAGGTTGTAAAATATGGTGCTATCAAAGACGCGGAGTTCTTTAAAGTTCTTGAAGATATAAAAGATACCGAAGAATTATTTGCTAAACTTCCTGAGATAGTGTATACTTGTTGTAGTATAAAAAGAGATATTGTTGAAAAGGATGAGCATGACATCGGCGAGAGAATGATTTTAAATTTTGGACACACATTTGGTCATGCAATTGAAAAGAAATATAACTATACAGAATTTACGCATGGAATGGCAGTTGCGGCAGGAATGGTTATGGCATGTAAATGGGGAGAGGGCCGCGGGATTACAGAGAGTGGCACCTGTGACAGAATGAAAAAGATACTTGAAAAGTACTCGCTTCCCACATCTGCTGACATTACCCATAGAGAGCTTCTTGCGGCGGTGGGCGTGGACAAAAAGGGTATAGGCAGCGAGATAAAGCTGATTTTGCTTAACAATATAGGGGATGTTTTGATACATCCAATTGACAAGGACGATATATAAGCAAAAAGATTTACGGAGGATATTTATGGACGATGTAGTGATAACCCCTAAAATGTTGAGAGGAAGCGTGGTGATTCCGCCATCTAAGAGCGTTGCCCACCGTGCAATAATTGCGGCGGCTCTTTCCGGGGGCGAATGTATAATAGACAATTTAACAATGTCCGATGACATTCTGGCAACTCTTGAGGGGATGAGGGCACTTGGGTCAAAATACACTATGAATAAAAAAGACAAAAGAGTGTGTATTTCTTCCAAAAAGGGAGGAAGAAAGTCGACGGATTTGGAAATTGACTGTGCCGAGAGCGGATCAACTCTGAGGTTTTTGATTCCCGTTGCTCTGGTGTATGGGGGTAATATAAAATTTACAGGTCATGGCAGACTTATGCAAAGGCCGCAAAAGCCCTATATTGATATGTTCAAAAAAAAGGGAATAAAATGCGAGAGTAGTAATGATTATCTCAGCTTTAGTGGACAACTAAAAGGTGGCAGATATGAGATTACAGGGGATATAAGCTCTCAGTTTATAACAGGCTTGCTTATGGCGCTGCCTCTTTTGGAGGAGGACAGTGAGATTATTGTCACAACATCGCCAGAGTCAAAGGGATATATTGATATTAGCCTTGATGTCCTTAGAGAATTTGGGATAGAAATTGAAAATTACGATTACAAAAAATATATAATAAAGGGCGGACAAAAGTATAAGCCGAGAAATTATACTGTTGAGGGGGATTATTCTCAGGCAGCATTTTTTCTTGTTGCAGGTGCCCTTGGGTGCGACATCACCTGTCTTGGACTTAGTGAAAAAAGTTCGCAAGGGGACAGAGCCATTGTTAAAATAATAGAGCAGGCAGGCGGAAAAATCGAGAAAAAGAATGGTGGTATCTCTGCAGTGGTAAGCGAGAATATGTGTGGTATAACTGTTGATGTAAGAGATATTCCCGATCTTGTTCCGATTCTTGCAGTTTTGTTTGCGTTCTGCAGAGGAGAGAGCAAAATAGTTGGTGCAGGTCGACTCAGAATGAAAGAAAGTGACCGACTTGCGGCAATCTCAAAGGAGCTTACTCAGCTTGGCGTAGATATAACAGAGGGCAGCGACTCTCTTGTTATCAATGGCTGTCAGGTGGCAGAATGTGGTGTGGTTTCATCTTGGGGTGACCATAGAATCGCAATGGCGCTCTCCATTGCCGCATGCCGATGTGAGGGAGAAGCGGTGACCATAACAGGTGCTTCTGCCGTTAGAAAATCCTATCCTGATTTTTTTGAGGTTTATAAAAGTCTTGACGGAGATATTAAAGGATAGTTTGTATGATAAAAGAAGTGGGGTGTATGTGATGAATACATGGGGTGAAAAGTTTAAACTAAGCATATTCGGGGAGTCTCATGGCGAGGGTATTGGCGTTGTAATTGACGGAGTCCCGTCAGGGACAAGACTTGATATGGAGGAAATATCAAGATGTATGAAGCGTCGCTCTCCCGGTCGTAATAAAATGTCGACACCGAGAATAGAAGCAGATGATGTGCAGATTTTGTCGGGATTTTACAACGGAGTGACAACAGGCACTCCTCTTTGTGCTGTAATAATGAACACAAACACCCGCTCAGGTGATTATGAGCCGCAACTGATCAGACCCGGGCATGCTGACTATACTGCGGTTAAAAAGTATGGACCCTGCCGTGACTTCCGTGGAGGAGGACATTTTTCAGGCAGAATTACGGCTCCTCTTGTTTTTGCAGGGGCAGTTGCAAAGCAGATACTTTTGGGCAGAGGCATAACCGTTGGCTCTCATATATTCAGTATCGGGGATGCTTTGGATACACCCTTTGATATGACAAATTTAAGTTGTGATACATTGATAGAATTGTCAAAGAAAGAATTTCCTGTTATAGACGAAGATAAGGGCGAAGAGATGAAGGCAATTATAGAGGAAAAAAGACTTGAGCAAAACTCTGTTGGCGGAATAGTGGAATGTGGAGTAACAGGCGTGGATGCAGGCGTTGGCTCACCGTTTTTTGGGTCTGTGGAGAGCAGATTGTCGTCTATGATGTTTTCTGTCCCCGGCGTAAAGGGAATTGAGTTTGGTCTTGGATTTGACTTTGCAAAGACGGATGGAAAGACTGCCAATGACGAGTTCTATACACAGGATGGAGAAATAAAGACATATACCAACAACAACGCAGGCATAAACGGTGGCATAACCAATGGAATGCCAATTGTATTCAGGCTTGTGTTTAAGCCAACTCCGTCTATCGGTATGACGCAGAAAACTGTGGATATAGACAAAATGAAGAATGTTGAAATCAATGTAAAGGGCAGACACGACCCCTGTATAGTACATCGTGGAGCGGTTGTGGCGGAAGCGGCAACTGCCATTGCTATTCTTGATATGATTTTGTGAGGTGCAATACATAATGAACGAGCTTGATATGTTGAGAAAAGAAATTGATGAGACAGACAAGGAAATATTGCCCCTGTTCTTAAAGAGGATGGAACTTTGCGGCAAGGTGGCTGAATATAAGAGGCAGACGGGGATGACGGTTTTTGACCCTGAGCGTGAGCGTCAGGTGCTTGAAAACAAAATGCAGCTTTTAGAAGATGCTGAGATGGCAGATGAAGTGTACGAATTTTTTAATTCAATGATGTGCATAAGCCGTGTGTATCAAGGGAAGATTCTCAGCGACAGAGACTTAAATAAAGATCGTCGTGAATCAATAAAAAAATCGGTTCAATCTGTCAAAAATCCGCAAATCATATATTTTGGGAATGAAGGTGCGTATAGCGAAGCAGCGGCAATTCAGTACTTTGGCAAAAATTGTAACAGAATTTATTCTACAACATTTGACGAGGCATTTGAGGAGCTTGCAGCCGGTAGAGCTGATTATGCTGTACTTCCTGTGGAGAATTCATCTACGGGTACAATTGCAAAGGTTGTTGATCTGCTTGTGAAATATAAATTTAGTATTATAGGAGAAGTATACATTCCTATACGACATTGCCTTGTAGGTGTACACGGAGCAACTCTTTCTAATATTAAAAAAATTTACTCTCATGAACAGGCGATCTTGCAGTGTGGAGAGTTTTTGAAAAACCTAAAGAATGTAGAGTGTAAGGATTACTACAGTACAGCAATTTCCGCAAAGACAGTTGCCCAATGTGGAGATAAATCAATAGCTGCAATTGCCTCTGCAATCAACGCTGAACTTTACAACCTTGATATTATTGCCGAGGAAATAAACGATAACAAAGGCAACACAACACGCTTTGCTGTGATAGCAAAGCAACTCGAGGTGACAGAGGAATGCGATAAAATCAGCATCTCGTTTGGTTTAAATCACAAAAGTGGGCAGCTACATCGCATACTTAGTATTTTTGCAAGCAACGACTTAAATGTTTTAAAACTTGAGTCAAGACCGATTGCGGACAAGCCATTTGAATACAGATTTTTTGTAGATTTTAGCGGCAGACTTCTCGATGATAGAGTATGCGCAGTACTTGAGACGGTAGAGAGAGAAACCCGTGATTTTACCATTCTTGGTACATACCAATCGAATTCGATTGTGTAGTTTGGAGGGCAAGACATGGATTATGTATTGATTGGAATGCCAGGTTGTGGCAAAACAACAATTGGCAGACTTGTTGCAGAGCGGCTCCGCAGTAATTTTGTTGATTTGGATGAAGAAATTGAAACACGCGAAAATCGTAGTATAAATGAAATTTTTGAACAGGATGGAGAGGAATACTTCAGGAATGTTGAGACAGAAACTTTTCGCAGTTTGATGGGCAGAGACAGTGTGGTTGCAACAGGTGGCGGAATTGTCACGAGAGATGAAAATCTGGATATAGCAAAATGTGGAGTTGTCATTTTTATCGACAGAGAAATCGAAGATATTATCGGTGATGTAGATACAGATACACGCCCTCTGCTTAAAGATGGAGCAGAGAGAGTTTATAAGCTTTATGAGCAGAGATATGAAAAATACTGTCAGTGGGCAGATGTACGCGTGGATAATAAAGGCAGCATTGAAGATGTTGTGGATAAGATTGTAAAATGGAAAAGGTGATTTTATGAAAATAATGGTAATAAACGGACCAAACCTGAATATGCTCGGCACAAGAGAGCCTGAGATTTACGGAGCACAGACCTACTCAGACCTTGAAAATTATATAGAGGACTATGCTCAAAATAAAGGCGTAGAGGCGGTTGTTGTGCAAAGCAACTCGGAGGGGGAAATAATTGACTTTATACACTATGCCCTGGGCAGCTGTGATGCTATTGTAATAAATCCTGCAGCTTATACTCATTACAGCTATGCCATATATGACGCATTAAAAACGGTTAATATGCCAGCTATCGAGGTGCATCTTAGCGATATTCATAGCAGGGAGGATTTTAGACATAAATCAGTAACAGCCCCTGCATGCATAGAGCAGATATGTGGATGCGGATTTGAAGGTTATTCTCTGGCGATTGAGCATTTAATTAAAAACGCAAAACAAAACTGATCGGGATTTGAGGAATCAATATGATAAAACTTGAAGTAATAGGTGACCCAATAGAACATAGCAAGTCGCCTATCGTTCACGGTGCGGTATTGTCTGCACTTGGTATAGAATTTGAATATAAAAAAACAAAAGTTCCAAGAGGATGTCTTGTAGATTATATAGAATATGCAAAGAAGAACGGAGTCTCTGGATTTAACCTGACGATGCCTCACAAAACGGATATAATTCCATATTTGTCAGAAATTGATGACAGTGGTCTTTTTTTTGAGTCTGTGAACACAGTGTGTATAAAGAATGGAAAGTTGTGTGGGTATAACACAGATGGAGTCGGCTATGAGTTATCTCTCAAAAGAAGCGGACATAGTTTTAAAAATAGTCGAGTAGTTATTCATGGCGCAGGCGGTGCAGCAAGAACCATAGCTCTTCTTGCTGCAAAGGAGGGGGCGCAAACCATATATATTATAAACCGTACAAATAGACGCGCCGAGGAACTTTGTAAGCTTGTGTCTGATAAAACGGGTGTAAATATTGACTGTGGTGAGTATTCGAACAAGGAAATAAATCAGCGCTGCAGTCAGGCTGACATTATGATAAATGCAACGCCGCTTGGAATGAGCGGGTGCACGATGGATTATTTAAACTTTGATTTTTTAGATGTTATTCCCAAAACTGCATTTGTATCTGATTTGATTTATAACCCTGAGACGACAAAGCTTCTGGAAGAAGCAAAAAAAAGGCGTCTGAAAACCCAAAATGGATATAGCATGCTTATATATCAGGCGATTGTTGCTGATGAACATTACCTCGGGCATAAGCTTGATGTAGAATTTGTTTATGATAGAGTGTATAATGAGTTAAAAGAAAAAATAAGAATTCAGAATGGATAATGCAACCAAAGATTGCAATCGAGTGCCACGAAACCTTGTTGTTTGCATAATAAAAGGGTAAACGATTTTATCGTTTACCCTTTTTAAGTATTCTAGTAAATAATTCTTCTGCCACCTGCAAAACGCTCGCTGTAGTAACCACCATCAATACTTGCGTATCTTACAACATCTCCGGTGTGAGGAGCGTGAATCATCATTCCGTTGCCGATGTACATACCAATATGGCTTACATAGCCGCTTCCGGGACTGCTGTAGAAACCAACAAGATCTCCGGGTGCGAGATTTTCTTTAGAAACGGCAATACCGTTCTTCATCTGTGCGTCCGCAACACGATTTATATTATAACCGAGTTGCTTGTAGCAGTACTGCATAAGGCCACTACAGTCAAAACCTGATGGAGTTGTGCCGCCCCATACATAAGGTACGCCGAGGAACTGAACTGCAACATTTACCGCAGCCTGACCGCCTGATGAGCTATACACGGGCAGGTCACCTTCAAATACCTTTATGTATTCGGATGAAACATATCCGATCATTCCGTTGTTATTATATGTTACGCATACCCAGTCAGGCTCAATCCAGTTGACTCTTACATATGTATACATAGAAAGCTCTGAAACAATGGGAGCATCTTCTGACGCGTAAGCACGGACGTTAAGAGTTGCAGTGTCTACTATTCCATACAACTGACCGAAATCAACTGGTTCTTCATCGGTAGCATATGCTGGAACAATTATCAAAGCAGAGATTGTTATCACCACAAATAATAATGATACAATTCTTACAAAATCCTTTTTAAAATTATTCAAAATATAACCTCCAAGTTTTATATAATTAGTTTAATTCCGCGGAGTCACTTCCTTTACAATGGATTTTTGAAGGCATAAAATACCTACAAAGTTATGTCTATTATATTATAAATTAAAGAATATGTCAAGTTTTTGGGGCTAAAAAAGTAAAAATACAGTCGTTTTTTGTGAATATAACATAGCTAAACCCCTTGAAAATCAAGGGGTTTAGTAAATTGTTAAAATTATGTTAATTTATTATAAACAACTCAAAAAATAATGAAAAAACATGTTGGGTTATAGTCCGCCAAGATGTTTATCTCGTATTGCATCAATGTTTGTAGAACGAATTTTTTCTCTGAGAGGCAATATAGATGAGGGGGAAACAGATAATTCATCAACGCCCATAGACAAAAACATTTCTGTCATTTTTAAATCAGCTGCGAGTTCTCCGCATATGCCGCACCATATTCTCGCTCTATGTGCGTTTTTTATTGTCTTGTATATCATTCTCAGCACTGATATATGATGAGGGTCATAGAAAGGTTCAAGTTTCTGATTTTGCCTGTCAATTGCAAGACAATACTGTGTCAGGTCGTTTGTGCCAATACTGAAGAAATCTACCTCTCTTGCTAGCATGTCACTTATCATTACAGCAGCGGGGGTTTCTATCATTATTCCAACTTCGATTGCTTCGTCAAAGTCAATTCCGTTTTGCCGTAGTTCTGTTTGGACCTCATTTATTATTATACGGGTTTCTCTTATCTCGTCAATTGAAACTATCATTGGTATCATTATTGATAGTTTTCCATAGGCAGAGGCGCGCAGGAGTGCGCGCAACTGTGTTTTAAAGATGTCGCGCTGCGAAAGACATATTCTGATTGCCCTGTATCCTAGTGCGGGGTTTTCTTCTTTGTCCAGGTTAAAATAGTCTATACACTTGTCCGCACCGATATCAAGTGTTCTTATTATAACTTTCTTGCCATTCATAAAGCTCAATACTTTTTTATAAGCGTCAAATTGCTCGTCTTCCGTCGGAAAATTACTGCTGCCAAGATATAAAAACTCACTTCTGAAAAGACCAATGCCTCCAGCGTCATTGTCAAGCACAGATTTCAAATCATCAGGAGATGTAATGTTTGCATAAACCATTACACGATGCCCGTCTTTTGTTATGTTGTCCATACCTTTTAGCTGCTTTAGTTGTTCGCGTCGTTTAGTGGCAATACGATGCCTTGTTTTTGCACTTTCTAGAATATCTGGAGTTGGATCGATACAAATACTGCCGTCACTTCCGTCAACTATTGCGGTCATACCTTCAAAATCATTTGACAGCGCATCACCAAGACCAATAATTGCTGGAATGTTCATTGTTCTTGCAATTATTGCCGTATGCGATTGGGCAGAGCCATATCTTGTGGCAATTGCGATAACCCTCGATTTGTCCATCTGTACAGTTTCGCTTGGTGCAAGGTCGTCGGCACAAATAATTATCTTTTCGTCATTGTCTAAGAAACTTGGATCTTCTGTTTTATTTGATAAAATTTTAATCATGCGCTCTGACACATCGGTAACATCTGCTGCGCGCCCGTTCATATATTCGTTGTCCATTGCCAAAAACATTTCGGCAAATTTTTTAGATGTTTGTGATATGGCATATTCTGCAATCCATTTTTCTTGTGTTATAAGTCGTTCGATTTCTTCAACAAAATCCTTATCGTCAAGCATCATCTGGTGTATTTCAAAGATTTCGGCACTTTCCTTGCCTGCGCGTGTCTCGGCAAGTTTTATAAAGTCTAATAGCTCATTCTTTGCCGATGTCTTGGCGTTATGGTATCTTTCAAGTTCTATTTGCTCGTTGTAAGTATGCTCCGCACTGACAGTAATCTTTTTGCGGTTAAAAAACAAAATTTTGCCAATTGCAATTCCATCCGATACTGCTCTGCCGTTAATCCTTACCATTTTAAGCAATCCTCCGTTTATTTGTTTGTTAAAAGATATTTTTCTCATTTTGATAGAAATTATTAGCCAAACAACAAATTTGACAAATTGACAAAGAAAAGGTAGGATGATATAATAAATTTATTTGATAAACATAATCAATTTGCTTAAGATGAGTGCGTGTGAGCAATATGTGTATTTATGATGAACTGTAATAAATTCAGGAGGGGTTTTCTGTGAACAACAAGTTAAAAGAAAAAGGAATGTTTTTTCTCGGTATTATTATCTGCTTTGTGGTAGCAGTTCTTTCTGTTTTGCTTGAAAAAGTAATTCCGGGAGATATTCTTGGGGCTTCAATTGTTGCACTATTTATGGGAACAATAATTAATAGTTTTTTTCATCCGAAGTGGGTAGAACCAGCTCTTAAATTTACATCAAAAAGAATTTTAAAGGTTGCGATTATTCTGCTTGGCGCATCATTGTCTATCGGTACAATTATGTCGGTGGGCAAAATGACTTTTTTTATAATGCTTTTTACTTTTGCAATGTGTTTTGGTGGTGGATATTTTATTCGCAAAATTTTTGGACTCAACTGGAAGTTGGGCAATCTTATTTCTGCTGGAACAGGTATTTGCGGTGGCTCTGCTATAGCGGCTATATCGCCAGTCATTGATGCAGATGATAAGGATATAGCGTTTGCCATGTCTTCTACATTTTTGTTTGATATGGTTATGGTTGCGCTGTATCCAATTATGGGTAAATTGTTGGGTATGACCGACATTGCCTATGGTATTTGGGCGGGAACATCTGTAAATGATACTGCAAGTGTGGTTGCATCAGGATATGCTTTTTCTGAGGCTGCAGGTGACTTTGCGACAATGGTTAAGCTTACTCGAACGATTGCCATTATTCCAACGGTACTTGTGTTTGCATACATAGGTACCCGTATGAAACATAAGGAGTTGAGATCAGCTGACGGAGGCAAAAAAGTAAATATTTTGAAGATAGTTCCATGGTTTATTACCGGTTTTCTGGCACTTGCAATTATCAATAGTGCCGGAGTTATTCCAAATGAAATATCGGTTATTATGAAGAATGCAAGTAAATTTTTGATGGTAATGGCACTTGCGGCTATTGGTCTTCGAACAAGTATTACTGACTTTAGAAAAGCAGGACTTTCCCCAATGTTTTATGGTATAACAATTGATACACTGGTAACGCTGACAGCCCTTGTTGTTATCTGGTGCATGGGGCTTATGTAATAATCCTGTGGGTCTATTATATGGTCGACTCTATATTAACAAAGCGTTTGAGAGGGAAGTGTAAACATGAAAAAGAAATTGTTCATTCTTCTTGTTGTACTGATGGCCTTGTGTGGCGTTGTATATGCAACAAATACGGAGATTTCTGATTGGGCAAGCGCAGAGGTAGAAGAGGCGATTTTTCTTGGCATTATTCCCCATGATATGCAAAATAATTATCAGAGCAACATTACGAGAGCGGAATTCACTAAAATTTCAGTTGATTTTGTAGCACGCCACCTTGATATGGATGTTGAAGAGATGATCGAGTGGTATCTGGCAACGCATATGGATTCTTTGGGCAATCCATTGATGTTTCTTGAAGATACATTTACAGATATTGAAGATTCAGAGTATGAATATTATATCAAATGCGCAAATTCGATGTCTATTGTGTTTGGCAAAGGAAATAGCATATTTGACCCCAATGCCTATATAACACGAGAGGAAGCTGCAGCAATGCTGCTAAGGGTGTATTTTTGCTATGGCGGTGGTGTTAAGCTTGGACCGGAGAGTGAGGGGGTTGATGCGTTTTATGATGCAACTGAAATCTCATCATGGGCGGATACCGCCGTCAGATATATGTACCAGTGGGATGTTATGCGTGGTGTATCCAAATCGCACTTTGCCCCAAAGGGACATTACACAAAAGAACAGTGTTACATAACTTTTTTGAGATTGGGAAAAGTCTATAGTTACCGATAAGGAGAAAATGTATGGATAACAAAATGATAGAGCGTATAAACCAACTTGCTAAAAAGTCTAGGGAAGAAGGACTTACGCCAAAAGAACTGATTGAGCAAAAGAAGTTGAGAGAAGAGTATATCGCGGCATTCAGAGGAAGTCTTAAGGCGCAACTTGACAATATTGACATCGTAGGTCCTGATGGCGAAAAAAGACCACTTAAGAAAAAATAATTGTATAATGACACACCCATAGGCTTTTCCAATATGCATAAATAAAGGATAAACATATGAAACGACTTGTAATTGGCATTCTTGCCCATGTTGACTCAGGCAAGACGACGCTGTCTGAGGGAATTTTGTATACATCGGGAAAGATTCGTACACTTGGCAGAGTTGACCACGGCAATGCCTATCTAGATACAAATAAAATAGAGCGTGACAGAGGGATTACTATTTTCTCAAAGCAAGCGGTTATTGACTTTGAGGATGTGGTGTTTACTCTTCTTGATACACCAGGACATGTCGATTTTTCTGCAGAGACAGAACGCACTCTGCAGGTTCTTGATTATGCAATTCTTGTTATCAGTGGCACAGATGGTGTACAAAGCCATACGGAGACTCTGTGGAGGCTGCTTCGTCAGCACGAGATACCCACATTTATTTTTGTAAATAAAATGGATTTAGATGGTGCAGATAAGGAAAAAGTATATCTCCAACTTAGTGAGAAACTCGGTGATGGATGCATGGATTTTTGTGCAGATGCGATGTCTTTGGCCTTTGCCGAGGAGGCTGCTATGCGAGACGAATTACTTATGGAAGAGTTTCTCAATAGCGGGAATATATCAGAAGATGGAATAATTTGTGCCATTAAAAACACTAAAATCTACCCTGTATATTTTGGATCCGCTTTAAAGCTTGAAGGCGTTGATGCATTTGTTGAGGGACTTAGGAGATATACAAAAGCACATGTTGCGGGAAGTGATTTTGGCGCAAAGGTGTATAAAATTTCGGAAGATGAGAGAGGTAATCGTCTTACGCATATGAAGATTACAAGCGGTAGACTGCGTGTAAAGGAAACGATAGGCGACAATCCTGCCGAAAAGATAAATGAAATTCGTATTTACTCGGGAGAAAAGTATGAGAGTGTTCCTGAGGCAGAAGTCGGAATGGTCTGCGCTGTTACGGGACCTGTCCATACTAGGCATGGTATGGGTTTTGGTGTTGAGAAAAATTCTGATGCACTGACACTTGAACCTATTTTCTATTATGCGGTTAAGCTTCCCCCTGAAGTTGATGTTCATACTGCGGTAGCAAACCTTAAACAACTTGAGGAAGAAGAAACACAGCTTAATATTGCATGGAACGAACAATTTCAGGAAATACGAGTTCAGGTTATGGGACAGGTTCAGCTTGAGGTATTAAAGAGTGTAATTCACGACCGTTTTTCTATGGAAGTTGAGTTTGAAAAGGGAAGTATAATATATAAAGAAACGATTGCAAACACCGTAGAGGGTGTTGGACATTTTGAGCCACTTCGGCATTATGCGGAGGTTCATCTTCTGATGGAGCCGCTTGAGAGAGGCAGCGGTATTAAGTTCGCCACAAGATGTGGCACTGATGAGCTTGATAGAAATTGGCAAAGACTTATAATGACACATATTGAGGAGAGGACTCATCTTGGTGTTTTGACCGGCTCACCCATTACGGATATTAAGATTACTCTTGTTGCTGGCAGAGCGCATCTTAAACACACAGAGGGTGGAGACTTCCGTCAGGCTACATATCGCGCTGTAAGACAAGGTCTTATGCAGGCACAAAGTGTTATTTTAGAGCCATGGTACAGTTTTAGTCTTGAGCTGCCGACCGAATGCGTTGGCAGAGCAATGACTGATATCTCGCAAATGGGAGGAAATGTTTTGCCACCTGATACAAAAGGAGATATCTCTTATGTTTCGGGTAGTGCCCCTGCATCAAAAATGAGTGATTATCAAATGGAGGTTACTGCCTATACAAGAGGCAGAGGAAGACTTTCCTGTGTTCTTAAAGGGTACGAGCCATGCAGCAATCCAGATGAGATAATTGAAAAAATCGGATATGACGCTGAGGGTGACACAGAGCATACGCCAGATTCAGTATTTTGCTCTCATGGTGCTGGTTTTACAGTCAAATGGAATGAAGTCTTTGATTATATGCATCTGCCCGCGCTTAATCTCAATGAGCCTGAAGAGGAGATAGAAAAGGCGCGTCGAAGAACATCGACGGTCGGGTTTGTTAATGATGAAGAACTTCTGAAGATTTTTGAAAAAACTTATGGCAAGGTAGAGAGAAAAAATCATAATGCAATGAGAACACCAAAGGCGGAGGAGTATAAATACAAGACGCCAAAACCAAAGCCAAAAATGGGCAATTATATGCTGGTTGATGGATATAATATTATCTATGAGTGGGAGGAATTAAAATCCGCAACAAACATAGATTTAGACTTTGCAAGAACAAACCTTATAAATAGACTCTGTGCATACAGTGCGATGCGAAACATAGAGGTTATTGTTGTATTTGATGCGTACAAGGTTAAGAATAATCCGGGTAGCGTAGAGCGTGTAAACAACATAAGTGTTGTGTATACAAAAGAGGCGGAGACGGCTGATACATATATTGAAAATGTTACAAAAAAACTTTCTAAAAATAATAATGTGCGTGTTGCGACATCCGATTATATGGAGCAGATGATTATTCTCGGCAATGGTGCATTTCGAATTACTGCAGATGAGTTTCGTCATGAAGTAGAGGCAGCGGAAAACGAAATAAGAGAATATTTAGGAAAAATATAGAAAAACCACCGTACATATGTACGGTGGTTAATTTTTTAAAATCCCAAATCTTCTCCGACCAGTATAACTTTTATTTTACCCTTTGGTTTACATCTGCGTGTCTGCACAATGTAAGAACACATACATTCATCAGACAAACAATCAACACACTTGCCATTTGAACAGCCTGTTTTTGTAAGACCAAACCTCTTTGCGTTAAGGGGAGATGCAACATTTTGTACACGATATACCGCGTCTTCAAGCGTGTCGCACAGTTTGTTCATGCCAACGACAATAATTACCTGCTTTGGGCCATAGCACATGGCTGCAACGCGGTTGCCTGTACCATCTATGTTTACGAGTATACCATCTTTTGTAATCGCATTTGTACCCATTAAAAATGTGTCGCTGATAAGTCCCTGGCGCATACGACGCTCATTTTCCTCGGGAGAAAAACTTCTGCCGCGTTCTATAAGATTATAGCCACCCTCTCTGAGTTTGTCGGGGATTCCTGCTTCTAAAACGGTTCGGGAGCCACCAAATGCGATAACATCATTTTTATCTATAAATGATATAGCAAGATTTGCTGCGTCTTCTTTGTTTTCGCAGTAGTAAGCCTCAAAATTTCTTTTTTCAAGATGAGGGAGAAGATCCGTTGCAAGTTTCTTATAATCTGACATATTTGCTCTCCTATATAAGTTTTGGAAGTTTAGGTATAAACTTTGTCGCCGCTAATGCTTTAGAAACAGTATAGGCGATTATAAAGTCAATCACATTATGAATAAGTGTGCCGATTCCGGTGGTATAGAATGCAATTGAGAAGAAAGACGAGTCATTCTTTGCAACAGACCAACCAAGTGCAAGAAACAGATATACAGTTATAGCTTCAAAAAGTGCATGCAGGACTGCTGTGACTACTCCAACTGATATTATATTGCAGTTCTTTTTTACCATATAAGCACCGATCATAGCAAAGACAATATGCGAACCTGCGCGAGCAGTGACTACAGGATCAAGGCCTGCAAAAGCAAAGCCGATTGTTGTACCAATTGATGTGAGAAGTGCCGACAGAGGAGAAATAAACATAGATATAAAAATGGGCACGTGAGCCATAAGAGTTGCAGTAAATGCAGGCGGAAGAATAACCCTGAGAAAACCAAAGTAAATTGGTATTATAATTCCTATGGCGATAAGCAATGCAGTGAGCACAAGGTCTCTTGTTTTTAATTTTGAATTCATATGTATGCCTCCAATAATGTTTTTGCACAAATATTTTAAATAATAATACCACAAAACACCTTATGTGTCAACGATTATAGGGGCATATTGGCATTTTTATTTGACTTTTATTTTTATTTATGATAAACTTAAATGTAAATACTTTATCACTAGGATATGATGTTTCGAGAGGCGGTAAGACAAAATGGATTATGCTTCGGTAATCAGACAAGGGGAGAAGGATTATACATCCGATTATCTTGCGATTTCAGAGGATGGTGACTGTTGTTGTTTCGCTGTTGCGGATGGTCATGATTCTCCTGATGCTGCGTCTGTTGCGGTCAGGTCTGTTATAGATGAATTTGAGCAAACGGGAGAGATAACAAAATTATCTGTTGAGAGTTTTTTCTCTGGTGCGGATGCAAAGCTAAAACAATCAGAAACACCCAACTGCGTCTGTATGGCGACGCTACTTACCGATGGTAATGTCGCAGTATGGGGACATATAGGGGATTGCAGAGTTTATCTTCTCAGAGACAATCTTTTATACGAGATTACCCCTGACCATAGTGATGCCCACGCACTATATGAAGCGGGCGAAATCAGATATCCCAAAATTCGCAGACAAAAAATTAGATACAATCTTACACGGTTTCTTGGTTCGGGCAACAATAATATGCCTGACTTTTCTCAACCAGAGGTGGTAAAAAAAGGCGATGCTTTTCTTGTGTGTACAGACGGCTTTTGGGGAAATATTCATGAGCTTCAGATAGAAAAAACTCTAAAAAAGTCGAAAAGCGTACAGGAATGGCTGGACAGAATGAAAGAAATTGTAGAAAAAAACCTAAGGCACAGAAAATATACAAGATTTAAGGACAGTCTTGGTGCAATTGTTGTAAAAATGTAGGATAAATTGATTTTAAATGTAATCAATATTCAATACAGGAAGGAAGTCTAACTATAATGAAAAAGCTATATGCAGCCTTGGTGGCGATTTGTCTTTGTTTGTCTTATGCATCAGTGTATGCTCTGCCTGATGTGGGGTCAGATGTTGCAATCAGCCAGATGAATGTGATTGATTATATAATACTTATCGGTGGCGGAATATTCTTGATTGGTTTGCTTTTTATTCTTCTCTCTATGTATGCAGGTGTTAAAAATGTAGATTCTGAGGATATTGATGAGGAAGAAAACGAAGATAAAGATGAGGACGAGACGATCGTAGATGTGGATGATGAATATGTCAAAGCAGATGCAGAAGAAGTCGAAGAACCAAATGAAGAAGTCGAAGAACCCAAAAATGTAGATAATGATGATGCCGAGCCTGAGATTGAACAAGAAGAAATTATTGATGATGAGCCTACGCAGGAAGAGGTAGCCGAGTCTAAAGTTTATGAAGAGGCGGAAGAGCAAGAAGAGATTATAGATGAACCGGAGGCAAGAGGAGAAAATGTTGTCCGCATTACGCTGGCTGGTATAAACAATGCGGATGTTAAGATTGTCGAATTCTATAAGTCTGCAAAGGTTGGAAGAAGAGGAACAAACGATATAATGATTTCAGATAACGCGGTTTCGGGCGAACATTGTGAGTTTATTTGTGAAGACGGCGTGGTATTCCTTGTGGATCTTGATTCAACAAATGGTACATTCTTAAACGGAGAGGCGATAACAAGGGAGGAAATTAAATCGGGAGATTTTATTATACTAGGTAAACATCAGTATAAGATAAATATTGCTATATAGTATGATGGGCAAGCCGAAAGGCATTGCCCATTTACCTTTAAAAAGGGCAAAAAATCCTTGACATACAAGGCTTTGTATGATATAATCAACTTCGTTGCCGGGATATAGCGCAGTTTGGTAGCGCGCTTCGTTCGGGACGAAGAGGCCGCAGGTTCAAATCCTGTTATCCCGACCA
>JAZLDW010000013.1:0-23340 GCA_045614945.1 Clostridia bacterium
TTTGATATTGCTCTTCGTGACTATATGCAAAAGATGAATGTTGATGTTGTAGTTCTTGCAGGCTTTCTTGCAATACTCGGTAAGGATTTTATAGATGCTTATCGTGACCGAATCGTAAACATTCATCCGTCACTTATCCCGTCATTTTGCGGAGATGGGTTTTATGGTCTAAAAGTTCATCAGGCAGCACTTGATTATGGTGTAAAAGTCACAGGTGCAACTGTTCATCTTGTTAATGAGATAACAGATGGCGGAAAAATTCTGATGCAAAAGGCGGTATATATAAATGCAGATGACACCGCAGAGACCTTGCAAAAAAGAGTAATGGAAGAGGCTGAATGGAAGATTCTGCCCGAAGCGGTTGAAATGCTTTGCAGAGAAATATAAGGAGGTAATTTAAATGATTAACATTTATGAAGAACTCAAAAGTAATGCATATCCCGGACGCGGAATAGTAATTGGTAAATCGAATGATGGCAAGAAGGCGGTTACTGCGTACTTTATTATGGGAAGGTCAGTAAATTCAAGAAACAGAGTTTTTGTTGAGGATGGAGATGGAATCAGAACTCAGGCTTTTGATCCGTCAAAACTTGAAGATCCACACCTTATCATATATGCACCTGTTCGGGTTCTTGGTAATAAGACTATTGTTACAAATGGTGATCAGACAGACACAATTTATGATTTGATGAATCAACAGATGACATTTGAACAGTCACTCAGATGTCGTGAGTATGAGGATGATGCACCAAACTACACACCAAGAATTTCAGGTATAATTAAACTCGAAGGTGATGGGTTTAACTATGCATTATCTATATTAAAGAGTGATGATGGAAATCCTGATTCATGTCAGAGATTTACATTCAGTTATACAACTCCAGTTGCGGGCGAAGGCCACTTTATACATACATATATGGGCGATGGTTCCCCGCTTCCATCTTTTAAAGGAGAGCCTAAAAAAGTTGCTATTCCAAATGATATCGATGAGTTCACAGATGGACTCTGGACAAATCTTAACGAGGATAATAAGGTTTCTCTATTTGTTCGCTACATTGATGTAGAGACAGGAAAGACAGAAAGTCGCATCGTAAATAAGAATAAATAATCAACTTCCATACCCCCCTCAAGATTGAGTGGTGGCAACAGGATTTGTTGGGGCTTTGCCCCAAAAGCTAAGAAGATATATAATATAATTGAAAAGAGGATAAATACAATGAATGAAATGGAACTTAAATATGGGTGTAACCCAAATCAAAAGCCGTCCAAGGTATTTATGAATAATGGAGAGTTACCTTTCACAGTTCTTTGTGGAAAGCCCGGATATATAAATTTATTAGATGCTCTCAATGGATGGCAGCTTGTAAAGGAATTAAAGGCTGCAACAGGTCTTCCTTCCGCTACATCATTTAAGCATGTATCTCCTGCAGGTGCTGCTGTCGGTACCCCACTTAGTGATACTTTGAAAAAAATCTATTTTGTTGACGATTCTATTGAGATGACACCACTTGCAAATGCTTATGCAAGAGCAAGAGGCGCAGATAGAATGTCATCTTTTGGTGATTTTATTTCACTCTCTGATGTTTGTGATAAGGCAACAGCACAGCTTATTGCTAAAGAAGTTTCGGATGGTGTAATTGCACCTGGATATACAGATGAGGCTCTTGAAATTTTAAAGGGAAAGCGTAATGGAAACTATAATGTTATTCAGATAGATGAGAATTATGTTCCCGAGCAAATTGAACGCAAGCAGGTTTATGGTGTAGTGTTTGAACAGGGCAGAAACGAACTTAAGATTGATGAAGAACTTCTTTCTAACATAGTAACAGACAACAAAGAGATGACAGATGAACAAAAGAGAGATTTGATTATTTCTCTTATTACTTTAAAGTATACTCAGTCAAACAGCGTTTGCTATGTTAAGGATGGTCAGGCAATTGGTATTGGTGCAGGCCAGCAGTCAAGAATTCATTGTACACGCCTTGCCGGTAACAAAGCAGATAACTGGTGGCTTAGACAGGCTCCTCAGGTGCTTGCACTTGAATTTGTTGATGGAATAAAGAGGGCAGACAGAGATAATGCAATCGATGTTTATATATCAGATGAGTATATGGATGTTTTAGCAGATGGTGCGTGGGAGAAAATCTTTAAAGTAAAACCATCTGTGTTTACAAAAGAAGAGAAGATTGAGTGGATTTCAAAAAACACAGATGTTGCTCTCGGCTCTGATGCATTCTTCCCGTTTGGTGATAATATTGAGCGAGCGAGAAAATCAGGTGTAACCGTTATTGCACAGCCGGGAGGCTCTATAAGAGATGATAATGTTATTGAAACATGTAATAAGTTTGGAATTGCAATGTCGTTTACTGGAATTCGTCTTTTCCATCATTAATATAATAGAAAAGTGGTCGCTATTGCGACCACTTTTTACTTTAATAGTAATTTAACTTTTTCGGCATCTTTAATATCGACCAGGCAAGAAATTTCCGTCTCACCTGTTGTTATTAGTTTGACAGGTATGTCTGAATGTGACAAAAGTTCAAATAGTTCTGCGCCAACGCCGGGGGTGCTGCGCATTCCTTCGCCACTTATTATAAACTTAACATTGTTGCCGTTTAAATCAGTCGAGATTTCTGGGCTGACTGACTTAAATGAGGTTGTAGCAGATATCAGGTCAGAGAGATTGTCCTGTGGTACAGTAAAGGATAAATTGATTTTATCCTTATATGGTGCCGTTTGGCATATCATATCAACTGATACATCGCGCCTTGCTATTTCGTTTAATATAAAGAAAATGTTTTTTGTGTTATTTGGAATATTGTTTACAGTCACAAGTGCAACATCTTCGAGATAATTTACATCTGTAATTGTCTTGATCATACGAGTAATCCTTTCGTAAAGTTGATTAGTCTTCTATAAGGTCTTTCATTGAGTATAGTCCGGGAGACATATTCTTTATAAACTCGGCAGCTTTGACAGCACCAACCGCAAAAACTTCTTTCGATGTGGCAGTGTGTTTTAGTTCAATAACTTCATCGCAACCTGCAAATATGACCGAATGCTCACCAACAATTGTGCCACCACGCACTGCATGGATACCAATTTCTTTTTTGTCGCGTTTTTTGCGTACACTGTGTCGGTCATATGTGTATTCTGATTCATAAGATACCGTATCGGCGATTGCGTCTGCAATCGCAAGAGCAGTTCCGCTTGGTGCGTCAATTTTTTGGTTGTGGTGTTTCTCGATAATTTCTATATCAAAGTTATCTTCGAGAATTTTAGAAGCTCTCTTAACAAGGTCGATAAGAAGATTTACGCCAAGAGACATATTTGCTGAGAAGAAGACAGGAACAGAGGAAGATATGCGATTAATTTTTGAAATCTGGTCTTTTGAAAGTCCTGTTGTACATATTACTGAGGGAATATGCTTTTCTGACGCAAAATCAATAACTCCATCCGTCAGTGACGGATGAGAAAAATCTATAATTACATCGATGGCCTCGCTAATGCAATTTAGTGATGTATAAACAGGAAAATCATACTCAGGACATGGAACAATATCATATCCTGCGGATATTTTAATATTTTCTCTTTCGGATACTGCGCGTACAACCGCGTGCCCCATCTTTCCTGATGCACCGCATAGTAAAATATTTATCATCTGTTTCACCTAATATTCTTAGTTTATTTTGTTAAGAGATTATAATTGTCCATAACTTTTTTTAGTTTTTCAAGGTTTTCAGGTATCATATCACAAAGTGGCATTCTAAACTTACCAACATTAAAACCCATAAGATTCATAGCAGTCTTTACTGGAATTGGATTTACTTCAATAAACAAAGTTTTGATGAGTGACATATGCTTAAGAAACAATTCGCAAGAGCCGTTTATATCACCTTCAAAATATTTGGCACAAATATCATGAGTTTCTTTGGGAAGAATGTTTGATATAACAGAAATAACACCCTTTCCGCCGATAGAGAGACATGGTACAATAATATCATCGTTTCCTGCGTAAATAACAAGATCAGTCTCCGCAGCAATTTGTGCCGCAAACGCAACATCTCCTGATGCTTCCTTGATAGCAACAATGTTCGGAATTTCATCTAACTTTTTCAGGGTATCAAGAGAGAAAGCAAGACCACCTGTACGGCCGGGAATATTATATAAAATAATAGGAATTTTTACACTATCTGCAATTGCTTTTGTATGCAAATAAAGTCCATGCTGAGTCGTCTTGTTGTAATATGGTGTAACAACAAGAAGGCCGTCTACGCCTACAGATTCGGCATATTGACTAAGTTCAATTGCGTGAACTGTATCATTACTACCGCTACCAGCAATAACAGGAATGCGACCTGCAACCTTCTCAACAGTAAATCTGATTACTTCTTTATGCTCATCGTCCGGCATGGTGGATGCTTCACCTGTTGTACCGCATATTACGATTGCATCAGTGCTGTTAGCAACATGAAATTCAATAAGTTCAGCAAGCTTTGTAAAATCAACGCCATTTTCAGTAAATGGTGTAACAATAGCTACGGCTGCGCCAGTAAATATTGGGATCTTCATAAACAATCCTCCTTATAGTTTCAGATATATAAATATCGCGATTAGTCAAAATATCCTTTTGCGGCAAGAAGTTCTGCCATCAAAACTGCACCGCCTGCAGCACCACGAAGAGTGTTGTGAGACAGACAAACAAATTTATAATCATACTGTGTATCCTCGCGCAAACGACCAATTGATACTGCCATTCCATTTTCAAGATTGCGGTCAAGTTTTGCTTGTGGACGGTTGTCTTCTTCAAAATAATTGAGAAACTGTTTTGGCGCTGAAGGAAGTTCAAGTTCTTGCGGAACACCCATAAATTTTTTCCAGTCCTCTTTTATCTGTTCGATGGTTGGTTTGTTCTTAAACTTAACAAAAACTGCTGCAGTGTGACCATCAGAAACAGGAACACGCAAACATTGTGTAGTGATTGCAGGTGATGTTGCTTCAACAATTTTATCGCCCTCAATGCGTCCCCATATCTTGAGAGGTTCAATCTCACTTTTTTCCTCTTCGCCCCCAATGTATGGAATAAGATTATCTATCATTTCGGGCCATGTTTCAAATGTTTTACCCGCACCCGATATAGCCTGATATGTGCAGGCAAGAACGCTTTCAATTCCATATTTCATCAAAGGATGAAGAGCGGGAACATAGCTTTGAAGAGAACAATTTGATTTTACCGATACAAAGCCGCGCTTTGTGCCAAGGCGTGTTCTTTGCGCCTCTATAATTTCTGCGTGCTCAGGGTTAATTTCGGGCACAATCATAGGAACATCGTCTGTATGTCTGTGCGCAGAGTTGTTTGAAACCACAGGGCACTCTGCTTTTGCATAAGCTTCTTCAAGAGCGCGGATTTCATCTTTCTTCATGTCAACTGCGCAAAAAACAAAATCAACCTCTTTAGCAATTTTATCAATGTCTGCAGTTGCATCCATAACAATCATTTCGCCAATTTTATCAGATAGAGGAGTGGTCATAGCCCAACGCGCTCCAACAGCTTCTTTATATTGTTTGCCCGCACTTCTTGGCGAAGCGGCAAGTAATTTTAAATTAAACCAGGGGTGGTTTTCAAGCAAGGTTATAAAACGTTGTCCTACCATTCCTGTTGCACCAATGATTCCTACATTATACTGTTTCACGATAATTCCTCCCTATGTATATCGAATGTTGTTTTACTAAAGTTTATAATATTTTTAACTATAGATATTATATGTCATGGTTGATTATATGTCAAATGTTAATTTGGCGTAAATAATGATTTTTATAGAGGAATTTTGGTTATAATATACAAAAAGAGGCAATTGTAATCAAAATTTAACATAATCAGACACATAATTTTGACGAAAAATGTATGGTAATTATATATGTTTTATGATATTATAATATGCAGAAGAAAAAATACTACGGCTAAAGGATGGTGCCAAATGAAAAAATTAGCTGTTATAATTTCACTCGTGTTATTTGTAATATCTGTTCCTATGCAAGCTTTAGCAGACTATTCAATACCATCGTATGTGAGAATAGGATTATTTTATGGTTCAAATGCAAAGAGTGAGGCTACAGTAACTTCTGAAAACGGTTTTAAGCTTGGTGTGTATCACGGAAATGAGTTTGCTGAAGATGTCGAGACAATCCATACAGAACTTATTGTTACATTTGGCAAGGATGAAATAGTTGTTAAAAGCGGAGGCCAAACGATTTATAAGACAGATGATGTTGAAGAAGGTATTGGCCTGTTTCCAACAAAGGGTGGAATGAAAAGAAGACTTACAATTGGTGGCGAGGAATATCGTGGAGGTCTTGACTTTAAAATTATAAACGGAAAAAATGTTATTACAAATGTTGTGTTTATGAATAATTACCTCTATGGTGTGATTTCCAGGGAAATGAGCCCGTCGTGGCATATTGAGGCGCTTAAGGCACAGGCGGTATGTGCGCGAAATTACGCGGCAAATAATCTTAACAAGCATGCTGAATATGGATTTGATCTTTGTAGTACAGTTTGTTGTCAGGCGTATTCAGGCACAAGATTTGAGACAGATAATTCATATGCGCCGGTTGACGATACAAGTAATCAAATTCTGACATACAAAGGAGAGCCTGCTGAACTATATTATAGTTCTTCTATGGGTGAGACAACTGAAGATGTTAAATATGTATGGGGCAGTTCTGTGCCTTACCTTGTAAGCGTTGATAACAGTTTTGAAGACACAGCAAATATTCCCAATGGTATCTGGAAGGGCTCGATTACATGTGATGAGGCAACAACCATAATGAGAAACAAGGGATATAATGTTGGTCAGGTTACAGATATCGAGGTAAACGAATATAGTCCAAACGGAAGAGTGTTGAAGATGACGGTAAAGGGCACCCAAGGCAGCAAGGTTTTTGAGCGCGAAGGTTGTAGAACAATTTTTAACACAGTTACAAAAAGTCAGGCATTTAAGGTTTATGGCAATGGAGAGGCTACACAGAATGCGCCTGCTATTCGTATTACAGACGGAAATGATTATTCAGACAAAAAGATAAATGAAATTATAATGCTGACATCAAGCGGTAGGGCAACGCTTGCGGCAAAGCAGATTTTTGTTACCAATGGAGTATATCAGGAAACATACGAGATGAAAGTAAGTCAAGGTGGAGTAAATACCGGATTTGTATTTGAGGGTACAGGATGGGGCCACAGTGTAGGAATGAGCCAGTACGGTGCAAAGGGAATGGCAGAGGCAGGATACAGCTATGTTGATATTTTGCTTCATTATTTCCCGGGCACAAACCTTGAAAACGCATATTGATAAGGAGTATAACACATAGATGACAACAAAAGATTTTTATTACGATTTGCCGCAAGAGCTTATTGCTCAGACCCCGCTTGACGATAGAACGGCATCAAAAATGATGGTTCTTTGTAGAGAAAGCGGAGAAATATATCATAAGCATTTTTACGATATTTTGCAATATCTTAAATCTGGTGATTGTCTTGTTATGAATAATACACGCGTAATTCCAGCAAGACTTTATGGCAACAAAGAGGGCAGCGGTGGCAAGATAGAGTTTTTGCTTTTAAAGCGCATTGAACTTGATAAGTGGGAGGTCATCCTAAAGCCTGGCAAAAAGGCAAGGATAGGTAGTCGATTTGAGTTTGGCGGAGGACTTTTAAAAGCAGAGATTCTTTCGATTGCAGAAGGTGGAAATCGAATTGTAAGATTTGAGTATGAGGGTGTATGGGAAGAACTTTTAGACAAACTTGGAGAAATGCCGTTGCCGCCGTATATAAAAGAAAAATTGACAGATAGAGAAAGATATCAGACAGTCTATTCAAAGATAGAGGGTTCGGCTGCGGCACCTACAGCGGGACTTCATTTTACAAAAGAACTTATTGATAAAATAAAAGAGATGGGTGTGGAAATTGCATACCTTACTTTGCATGTAGGACTTGGCACATTTAGACCTGTATCTGTCGAAAATGTAGAAGAACATTTGATGCATAGCGAATATTATGAGATAGATGCATCCTCTGCGGATAAGATAAATCGTACAAAACAAAATGGCGGCAGGATTATTGCGGTCGGAACAACATCTGTAAGGACTCTTGAGACTGTTGCAGATGATAGCGGTAAATTATGCGCAGCATCAGGAGATACCAACATTTTTATCTATCCGGGCTATAAATTCAAGGTAATTGATGGGTTAATTACAAACTTTCATTTACCTGAGTCAACATTGCTTATGCTAGTTTCAGCTTTTGCCGGTAAAGAAAATGTTTTTAATGCATATAAGGTGGCTGTTGAAGATAAATACAGATTTTTCAGCTTTGGTGATGCAATGTTTATTGCCTGATTTAAACTATCAGCTAAATTTTTTATATAACTTATATAATTGAAAGGTAAACGGTTAAGATGTTTAAACTAATAAAAACAAATGGGAGAGCTAGACGCGGCGAGTTTAAAACGGTTCATGGTACAATTCAAACACCTGTTTTTATGAATGTTGGTACAGCTGCGGCTATAAAAGGTGCAGTGTCTGCTCCCGAACTTAAAGAGATAGGCTGTCAGGTAGAACTTTCAAACACATATCATTTGCACATACGACCGGGAGATGAGGTTGTACGCGATATGGGTGGACTTCATAAGTTTATGAATTGGGATCGGCCCATTCTTACGGATAGTGGTGGTTTTCAAGTATTTTCTCTTGCGAAACTAAGAAACATAAAAGAAGAAGGTGTATATTTTTCTTCTCATATAGATGGCAGAAAGATTTTTATGGGACCTGAAGAGAGTATGAGGATTCAGTCAAATCTTGCATCTACGATTGCTATGGCGTTTGATGAATGTATAGAAAATCCATGCGAAAAAACATATGCTAAAGAGTCGTCGCAAAGGACTGTTCGTTGGCTTGAGAGATGCATAAAGGAACTTACACGGCTTAATGGTATTGAATCTACAATAAACAAAAATCAAATGTTGTTTGGTATTAATCAAGGTGGCATATATGAAGATTTGCGTATAGAAAATATGAAACAGATTGTAGAGCTAGATACAGATGGATACGCAATTGGCGGGCTTGCCGTAGGTGAGAGTACAGAAGATATGTATCGGATAATCGAGGCGGTAGAACCATTTATGCCAAAAGATAAGCCGAGATATCTTATGGGTGTTGGTACACCTTTAAATATTTTAGAAGCGGTAGAGCGCGGAGTTGATTTTTTTGATTGTGTTATGCCAAGCCGAAACGCAAGACATGGAACGATATTTACATCAGAGGGCATACTCAACATTTTAAATGTAAAATACGAAAGAGATGAACGCCCGCTTGACATAAACTGTAACTGTCCAACATGCAGAAACTTTTCTCGATCTTACATCAGGCATTTGTTTAAAGCGCAGGAAATGCTTGCGATGCGTCTGTCAGTAATGCATAATTTATATTTTTATAATAATCTGATGGCTCAGATAAGAGAGGCTCTTGATAATGATTCATTTGAATCATATAAAAAGGAGCAGGTAGAAATTTTGGGAAAAAGAATATAAAAAATCAAGGCATTTAATGCCTTGATTTTTTATTATTCAGCATTTTATCAATAAAAATCCCATAACCCCTCGTCGGGTCGTTTACAAAAATATGCGTCACTGCCCCTACAATTTTAGCATTTTGAATTATAGGTGAACCCGACACGAGTGATGTCAATAGGGGACAACGGTTTTTAGTGTTTTTATCTTTTTTTACCAAAAACCCTTTCCATACGCCTTAGTGCTTCTTTTATATCTTCATACTTTGAAGCGTAGCATATTCTTATGTACCCTTCGCCATCGGGACCAAAAGCGTCGCCCGGTGAAGTTACAACATGGGTTTTTTCAAGGATGTATTCTGCAGTTTCACGACTTGACATGCCAAATTCTGTGATATTGGGGAATACATAAAATGCACCCTTGGGGTAACGGCAGGAAAAGCCTTTGATTTTATTGAGACCATCAACAATAAGTTTGCGATTTCTATCATAGTATTTTACCATTTCCTGCACATCTTTTTCGCCAGTGTATATCGCTTCAACTGCCGCAAGCTGCATTGGTTCCGGTACGCTTGCTATCATGTTTTCATGAAGCTTTATAAGGTTTTCCGTAATCTTTTCATTTGCACATATATATCCCACTCTGAAGCCTGTCATGGCAAAGGTTTTGGAAAAACTGTTTATTGTCAACGCATAGTCCTCAAGTCCCGGAATTGAAGCAAGACTTCTTTGTTGGAAGCCGTCATAAACAAGTTTTTCATATGGTTCGTCAGAAATTATAAAAATTTTATGCTTTTTTACGAGCTCGGCTATTTTCATCAAATCCTCATAGTCAAGCACGCCGCCCGTGGGATTTGACGGTGAGTTTATTATAATCAGCTTGGTCTTATCGGTAATAAGAGGCTCGATTATATCTGCTGTCATTTTAAAACTGTTATTTTCGCTTACTTTTGCATAGACGGTTTTGGCATTTACCATATCAATCTGACCTTTATAATCAGGCCAGTTTGGTCCCTGAATAATAACTTCATCTCCGGGATTTACAAGTGTTACCATTGCAAGCATCAGTGCCTGTGTGGCTCCTGCTGTTACAATAAGATTTTTATCAGGATCGCATTTGATGTTGTTTTCTTTTTCAAGCTTATATGCAATTGCATCACGCAATTCCTTGATTCCTGCATTGGGGGTATATTTTGTTTTTTTATCTTTTAAACCTTTGATACCCGCTTCAATAATATGTTCGGGTGCTGTAAATCCGGGTTCGCCCAAGGTTAGATTTATTGAATCATCATATTTTTTTGCCAGCTCAAACATCCTGCGAACACCTGAAGGCAGTGCATTTTGTGCCGCTGTACTTAAATTCATCATATTCTATCACTTTCTTCTTCCATAGCGGGCAAAACCGTCGGAACACACTTGTTTTCCATAAGAGAAATCATTGTATGACTTTTTATTACGCCCTTAAGATTTTTAATATTTAAAATTTTATTTTCGAGTGCTTCTATATCTTTTGCGCAGATTTTAAGAATATAATCATACTCTCCGGTAATGGAATAGCATTCTAAAACATCAGGCTCATTTTCCGAATATTCCAAAAGCGATTTAATGCTGTCACCATATTGCATTACAATAAATACAAAAGCCGTAATTGTTTTATCAAGCATTTTGGGATTTGTTACTATCGTAAAATAATCTATGATACCTTCCTTTTGCATACGGAAAATTCTCTTATTTACTGCCGGCACAGACAGATTGACTAAATTACTGATTTCTGTTGCAGTAGTGTTGGCATCTTTGGAAAGAATTTTTAATATTTTTTTATCTATTATATCCAAACAAATTCACTCCTCGTATCCGATTTAAATAAATTATAACACACAACAATAATTAAAACAACGGTATTGCGAAAAGTCGAGCAATTATTAAGCGCATCTTGTATTTAGTTAATTTTTGCTCTATCAACCTGCCATTCTTTGAGGTATAATATAAATGCTCGCCCATAATGAATACAGGCGAGCATTTTGTTATTTAATTTTCTCCGTTTCCGCCAGCATGTTTTCTATAAAAATTCCATAACCTCTTGTGGGGTCGTTTACGAAAACATGTGTCACGGCACCAACCAGTTTCCCGTTCTGAATTATTGGTGAACCACTCATGCCGCGTACAATTCCACCTGTTTTTTCAAGCAGTCTCTTGTCAGTAATTTTAATAACAAAACTTTTTTCTGATTCAATATCTTTGTTAATCTTTATAATTTCTGCAGAATACTCTTCGATGGTGTTTTTCTCAATATTTGACAAGATTGTTGCACTGCCTTCGTAAATCTCGTTATATTCGGCGGTTTGCATTTTGGATTTGTTATCAGGTGATACTTTTAATTTCCCGTTTATTCCACAGGATGAGTTTGATGTTATTGACCCAAGTTCATCATCTTTTTCACTAAAAACTCCAATAAGTTCACCAGGAGAGCCCTTTTCGCCGCGTTTGACGGATGTTATTTCAGCATTTAATAATTTACCACTTGTTATTAAAATTAGGTTGTTATCTGTATCACAGATACCATGACCGAGTGCGCCAAAATTCCTTGTTTCTGGGTCGTAATAGGTTAGTGTGCCAATACCCGAGCAGGAATCCTTTATCCATAGACCTAGTTTATAGCTATCTGATTGTGCTGATTTTTCTGCATAAACCTTTAAGTCTTTTTCGTTACCGTTTCGCATAATTTTTATTGTCATCTCGTTGCTATTTGCGTTGTTTAAAATATTTTCAAGGTCTTTTGCAGATTCGATTTCATTTTCGTTTATGCCTATAATTTTGTCACCGGGTAGAATTCCCGCATCTTTGGAGGGACAACACATATTACCGTCCTTTGACTTAAATTCTGCGGTATTAACTACGCATATGCCATCTAAAGATGCAGTAATACCGATTGTTTTTCCGACGGGTATTAATGCCTTGCTTTCACCATAAGATATAAGAGGCTGAAAAATAAATAAAATAAGAAGCAACAAAGCTATAGCAGATGGTCTGCATTTCTTTTTATTTGTCACAAATTTCATACCTACCTCACAAAAGAATAAAATATTCTCAAATATAGTATGGTAGTGTACATGATATTTATCCAAAGAAAGAAAATGAAGCTGCGGAAATTAATATGTATTTACCTAAATAATACACAAATGGTTCGGCAAAATTTAATGCCGAACCATTTTGACAGGACATTATTTATTGTTCTGGTTGTTCTTGTTTTTATCCTGATTTTGATTATTTTTGTTGTTCTGATTATTTTGATTGTTTTTGTTTTTGTCCTGATTTTGATTGTTGTTCTGATTGTTTGACATTTTTAAAATTCCTCCTAGAAAATGGTATTTAAAATTTATATTTTTCTTTTCATTTGTGCAATGTTATTATGTTCAATATCAAGAATAATATGTATTAAATGAAAAATATTTATATTGATTTATTATCATTTTTAAATTAAATGAATATTATATATTATAAAATATTTTAATATAGAAGGGATAAAGTTTATGCGACATTATTGTAACAGACAAAATCCTTCACGGCGTGAGACCTTAAATCCTGTCAGAACAATTGAGGTGAGAGATGTAAAAAATGTTGATAATAACAGAACAGCAAATATAGACAGCGAGATAATCCTTCCTCCGGGCGGTGACTATGATGCGCTTGAGAAGATAGAAAATGAAGAAAACACACTATACATAGAGTCGAAGAATGATTATATTGCGGATAATAGAGATGCAAATGCACAAGGTGGAGCAATAACCCAGAGGAGCGGATATAACAAGCAACTTAGCGTTGAGGATAAAAACAACTATATATTAAATGACTATTTAAATACGAACGACAATACATATTTTACGGAGTATATAAGACCTGAAATGATAAGTGAGATGAGTGGTACATCAAGTGTTATGTCTGTTGCTTCAGGCAATCAGGTAACATCTATGCCTATGTATTTAAGGCGATATATGGGTAAGTATTTATGCATAGACATGTGGACAACAGAACACGAAAAACTCGAAAAATGCGGAATCCTAACCGATATAGGAAACAATTTTTTAGTAATAAAAAAACCAAGGAATTCTGAAAGAACATTAATAGATTTAAAAACTATTCGTTATATAAGTATATATTGTAGGTAAGTATTTACAAAATATGTGTTGATATGATATACTTATTAAACATAGATAAAATGGTGCGTGATAATATGTATCCAGATATTAAGATTGAGATACCCGATTATGTACAAAATGTGTTGACTCACCTCGAAGCCTCAGGTTTCGAGGCTTTTGTCGTTGGAGGGTGTGTTCGTGACAGTATCATGGGTAAAAATCCGGATGATTGGGATATTTGTACATCTGCAAAACCCGATGATGTTAAAACTGTATTTGATGGAATATGTACATATATAACTACAGGAGAAAAACACGGGACAATAACTGTTATTTCAAATGATGTACCAATTGAAATAACAACCTATCGAAGTGATGGAGTTTATAATGATGGCAGACACCCGCAAAATGTAACATATGTATCATCTATAGTACAAGATTTGTCAAGACGCGACTTTACAATAAATGCAATTGCATATGATAAAAGATCGGGAATAATAGATATATTTAATGGAATAAATGATATAAAAAACGGTATTATACGATGCGTTGGTGTTCCGTCAGAGAGATTTTCAGAGGATGCTCTAAGGATTATGCGCGCACTTCGATTTTCTGCAGTTTTGTCCTTTGAAATCGAAAAGGAAACCTCACTTGCAATTCACGGGTGCAAAAAGTTACTTGAAAACATCTCTGCGGAGAGAATTTTTGCAGAGCTTTCAAAACTTTTACTTGCAAAATCACCATCTAAAATACTAAAAAAATATATAGATGTTTTTGGGATTTTTATAAATTTATTTTGCGATAACAAATATCAAATGAAATATATTGATATGATTGATATGCTGCCGCACAAAATATCATCAAGGCTTGCGGCGTGTCTATATCCACTTGATTTGTATGATGTTAAAAATGTGCTGAAAAAACTTAAAGTAGACAGAGTGACATGTGATAGAGTTAGCATAATACTTGAAAATAAAAATCTAAAAATGCCCCATGACAGGGTTGCTGCAAAGTATTTATTAAACAAGGTTGGTTTATCTAATGCAATTGATATTATTGAATTTTACAAGGTGTTAAACATCATAAATGATAGTAATTGTTTAAATTTAGATAATTCAATTTATCTTATAAATGAAATTGTCGCGGATAATGAGTGTTATTGCTTAAAAGATTTAAAAATCAAAGGGTTTGACATAGTTAAGCTTGGTGTTGCTCAAGGAACTCAAATAGGCATAATTTTAAATGAACTTTTGATAAAGGTTATAGAGGGAGAGGTTAACAATAATCGAGAGGATTTGATTGCAAAAGCAATTGAAATATTAACCAATAACAGATAAACACTTTAAATATATTTATAAAAATAGTTGCTTTTTTTGTCTGTATTAGTTATAATATATTTGATGTTTTAAGAAAGGTTCGGTGTAGTTATTGTGACCATGGGTAAGTTTATAGTTGTCGAAGGCCTTGATGGTTGTGGAAAAACAACTCAGATACAACTAATCAGCGAAAAAATTAAAGAACTTGGTAAACTTGTTTATATAACAGCTGAGCCTACAAATTTCGAGACAGGAGTATATTTAAGACGAATTTTATCAGACAGTCTTGAAAAAGACATGTATTTGCAAGCTGCGCTTTTCCTTGCGGATAGGCTTGAGCATATTACACATCCTGATTTTGGAGTTAAGAAGTATCTTGAAGAGGGATATACAGTTATATGTGACAGATATTATTTCTCGACTTTTGCATATCAGGGTACTGCGTGTGATATGGATTGGGTAATGGATATAAATCTTAAATGTAAACACATTCTTAAGCCCGATTTATGCTTGTTTCTAGATGTTGACCCAGATGTTTGTAAAAAAAGAATAGATGATGTTCGCGATAAGGCGGAACTTTATGAAAAAGATGTAGAAAATATGCGTAAAATCAGAAATAATTTTATGACAGTTTTTGATAAACTATCGTCTACACACAATATTGCAATAATTGATGCAAATAACAGCGTTGAACATATCTTTAATGATATACTTAGTCATATAGAGAGTGTATTGTAATGATGCTATATGCAAATTACAAAGCGAAAGGAAGATGAAAATGTACAAAAGATTGTTTACATCAGAATCAGTAACAGAGGGACATCCTGATAAAATATCAGATATTATTTCTGATGCGGTTCTTGATGCTATTTTAAAGGATGACAGAAATGCCCGCGTTGCGTGTGAGGTTACTGTTACAACGGGCCTTGTACTTGTTGTGGGTGAAATCACAACTACAACCTATGTTGACTTTCAGGATCTTGTAAGAGAAACTGTCAGAGAAATTGGATACGACAGAGCGAAATACGGATTTGACTGTGATACATGCGCGGTTATATCTGCTATTGACAAGCAGTCTCCTGATATTTCTATGGGTGTTGATGTTGATGGAGCAGGAGATCAGGGAATGATGTTTGGCTTTGCTTGCGACGAGACAGAGGATTATATGCCGCTTCCGATTTACTTATCGCACAAACTAGCACGCAGACTTACGCAGGTGCGTAAAGAGGGAATTTTGCCATATCTCCGTCCTGATGGAAAGTCCCAGGTTACAATTGAGTACAGCAAGGATGGTAAGCCGTTAAGAATTGATACAATTGTAGTTTCAAGTCAGCATGATGAGGCTGTAACGACAGAACAACTTCGTGAAGATATAAAGAAATATGTTATATTACCAACAGTAGATGAATCTATGATTGATGATGATACAAAATACTTTATTAACCCAACAGGCAGATTTGTTATTGGCGGTCCTCAGGGTGACTCGGGGCATACTGGCAGAAAGATTATTGTTGATACATATGGCGGGTATGCAAGTCATGGCGGCGGAGCTTTTTCCGGCAAAGATCCGACAAAGGTAGACAGAAGTGGTGCGTATGCAGCCAGATATGTTGCTAAAAATGTTGTTGCTGCAGGCTTGGCTAGAGCATGTGAGGTTCAACTTGCCTATGCAATAGGTGTTGCAGAACCTGTTTCGCTTAGAATTGATACCAGAGGCACAGGTGTCATATCTGATGAGGAAATTGCTAAAAAGGTTTCTGAAGTATTTGATTTGACTCCTGCCGGAATTATAAATGGACTTGACCTTAAAAGACCAATATACAAGCAGACTGCTGCATATGGTCACTTTGGAAGAAGTGATCTTGACTTGCCATGGGAGAAGCTTGATATGGTTGATAAACTTAAAATGGCATAGAAGTTCAAAGCCGTGTGTTTTCACGGCTTTGTTTTATGAGGAGGTGCTATAATGTCGTTTGATGGATTTGTCACAAGATGTGTAACTGATGAACTTCGCGGCACGATACTTGGGGGTAAAATTGATAAGATATATCAACCCGAGAGGGATGAGATTATAATCTCTGTCAGAACATATGGCGTAACATATAAGATGTTATTGTCTGCAAGTGCGTCGAATCCGCGAATTCATCTTACAACGACTCCGAGAGAGAATCCCAAAACACCACCTATGCTCTGTATGTTAATGAGGAAGCATCTCTCGGGAGGACAGATTATAAACATAGAGCAACTTGGCTTTGATAGGGTTGTCCGCATTGATATTGAGGTCCGCAATGAACTTGGTGATTTGTGCGTAAAATCAATTATTATCGAGATAATGGGCAGACACAGCAACATAATTTTAACTGATGAGAATAACAAGATTATGGATAGTGCAAAGCATATTGATTTTACAGTCAGTGCTGTCAGACAAATATTGCCCGGCCTTATATATGTAAACCCTCCTATGCAGAACAAGAGTATGGTAGACAAAATATCTGCAACAGAATTTTTAGCTAATATTGAAAAAATCGACGATGATACGATTATTGATAAGTTTCTTGTCTCATACTTTATGGGTATGAGTCCACTACTTGCGCGTGAAATAGTATATGGTTTTTGTCAAGGTACACACCTTACAAAGAAAGAATGTGATTGCGCGGCTTTTGTTGTGTATACACTTGACTATTTAAAAAGACTTGTGGATGGTGAGTGTACGCCATCGCTTGTTATAGACAATATTCAGAAATCTCCTATGTCTTTTTCGTGTGTAAAACTTATGCAATATGAAAATGCAGCGACAGTTGAAGAATATTCATCAATTAGTCAGGTTATAGATGTATATTATGAAAAAAGAAGCAACCGAGAACACATGAATCGTCGTTCTGCGGCTCTTTTAAAACTTCTTGCCAATAATATTGAAAGGTGCGAGAAAAAGATTGTTTTGCACAGAGAAAACCTTATAAGTTCAGCAGAGCGTGAAAAGTTTAAGATGTTTGGTGATTTGATTACAGCAAATATTTATCGCATCAATTATGGCATGGAGTCTGTTCGTGTAGAGAATTTTTATTCTGAGAATAATGAAGAGATTGAGATATTGCTAAATTCAAGCACAAGTCCGTCGCAAAACGCACAGAAATATTATAAAAAATATGCAAAAGCAAAAACTGCAGAGATATATTCAACCGAGCAAATTAGTATTGCAGAGGCAGAAAAATATTATCTTGAGAGTGTTGTTAATGCTATCGAAAATGCGCAGACACCAGCAGAACTTGACGAAATTCGTACCGAGCTTGCCAATGAAGGATATATAATAAAACAAAATAAGAGCAAAAAAAAGGATGCTCCTAAATTCGATTTTATGAAGTTTATTTCCGTGGATGGATATGAAATCCTTGTTGGCAGAAACAATGTGCAAAATGATAGATTGACGATGAAGACGGCATATTCGACAGATATTTGGTTTCATACAAAAAACATACCCGGATGTCATACAATCGTGAGAACCAACGGCACAGGTGAGGCGCCAGATTCAACAATGATGCAGGCTGCAAAAATTGCGGCGTATTTCAGCAAGGGTAGAAACTCATCTCAGGTACCTGTAGATTATACGGTGGTTAAAAATGTTAAAAAGCCGAACGGAGCAAGACCGGGCATGGTTATATATGATAATTATAACACGGTCTATGTCTTGCCTGAGGTGCCAGAAAATCAAGAAAAATGATTTTAAAATGGAGAGATAGGATGAAGGTTATTGCACGTATCAGAACAGATTTTTCTGAAAAGTTTGGAATACCTCGACAAAGTGGAGTTGTAAAATCTTTAAAAGGTAGGATTATCTTTGAACCTGAATATAGAAATCCTGATTCAATAAGAGGTATTGAAGGATTTTCACACCTGTGGCTCATATGGGGATTTTCTATGGTTAAGCAAGGAGATAAAGAATGGTCACCGACTGTCAGACCTCCCAGGCTTGGTGGCAATAAACGCGTTGGTGTTTTTGCAACCCGATCACCTTATCGTCCAAACCCGATAGGGCTTTCTAATGTTAAAATTGAAAAAATTGAAAGTACAAAAGAATTTGGACAAATTATTCATGTTTCAGGTGTTGACATGGTAGATAACACCCCAATCTATGATATTAAACCATATCTTTGCTACGCTGACAGTATTCCGGATGCAATAGATGGTTTTGCTGGGGAATATATAGATTATTCACTTAAAGTTTGTTTTCCTGATAAACATAAAAATAAGGTGCCCAAAGAGCACCTTGAAACACTTGTAGAAATTTTAAAATGTGACCCGCGTCCGTCTTATATAGACGATGTGGATAGAATTTATGGGATGAAGTATGCGAATTTAGAGGTGAAATTTCAAGTTAAGAGTGATATCTTGCATGTGTGTGATGTGTCGCTTATTTCCAAGGAATAAGTCTGTCACCGTCGACTAGATATGCCTTCGATGCAATATTTGCAAGAGGTTTATCCGAGAGAGAATCGGAATAAAAAATGTCTATTTGCTCATTAAAAACCTCTCTGTATCGTCTCACCTTTTCAGCTCCATAGCAATTTATTCCATAATAAAATCCTGTATCTTTATCAACCTGAGAGGCTAACAGATGTTTTATACCAAGCCTTTGGCATACAGGTTTAAGTAAAAATTCAGGCGATGCAGAAATTATTACATCGTCTTGCTTTTGATATGTCAGATACCATGCTTTGATATTTTTGATGTGAGCATCCCAGAATTCTTCAACGAAACAATCAATGTTTGGTATATGCTGTATAATTGAATATAGCTTTTCTTTGAAATTTGTTTTGCTGCATTTTTTAAGCGCGTATGCGCAAAAGTATGCGCCACCTTTAAGCAGACTGACTGATAATGCTGGTTTCTTTTTTAAACACCATTTAAAAAAATCAACAGTGCTGTCTCCTTTATATATTGTGTTGTCAAAATCGTATACATTCATTTAAATCACCCTGTCAGATATTATAACATATTAAATGAAATTAAGCAATCCCTATGTAAAAAAAGCGTATTTCCGTTTGGAAATACGCTTTTTTAAAAAGAAAAGGTTATTTATTTAGTATCTGATATACTCCCCAAATCATCTTTGCAGCCTCTGCGCGAGTGGCTGTACCTCTAGGGTTGAGGCTTCCGTCTTCGTATCCATTGAGTATTCCAAGTCCAACAAATTCGGAAACTGCATCTTTGGCATACTCTGCAATAGAATCATTGTCGGTAAAGTTGAGCTTTGTTGATTTGTTTTGTGCACCAAGGCCTCTAAAGAGAATAGTTGCTATATCCTGACGCATAATTGGCTCGCCTATTCCAAAATATTCATTTGACTGACCCTGTACATATCCCGCGCGAATTGCGGAATTTATATATTGAGCGTACCATGCGTTTGGATCAACATCACCAAAATTTGATTTTGTATCATACTGTAAAACACCAAACAACTGAACCGCCATTTTACAGAATTGTTCGCGTGTAACATGACCTGAAGGATTAAATATACCATCTTCCATACCATTTATAATACCTGCGTAATAAAGTCCTTCGATTGCATCTTTTGCCCAATCATATCTATTGATGTCATTAAACGCGTTGCTTTCGTACACAACCTTATCGTTTTTGTTATCCGTGTCTTCTTTTTCGTTTGTATCTTCTTCGCTGTCATCGGATGTATCATCTTTTTGGAGTTCATCTTTTTGGGGTTCATCTTTTGATGAGCTGGTGCTATTAGATGAGGGTGGCAAGCCACCTTGTTCGTTTGTATTTGCTGATTGTGTACACATAATTGTTTTGTTCCCAAGATAGAATTCCGCACCATTTACCTCATAATATATATGAATGACAACTTTTTTATCTGTAGGATATTTTGATGATAATGCGCTAATGCGTGCTGTGAGATTTTTCTTTCCTGCATTAAATTCAAAAGTTTTTCTGTCAATTTCAACTTCGGTATTTGACTCGCGAAAGACAACGACTGTAACTGTAGCATCAAGTGCAGAGGCAGCGGTTGTACGGTTGAGTTCTATGGTATAGTTAAGACCTCTATTGATTTTTTGCGGATATGTTACGGTTGGCAGAGTTGTAACACCGTTTTGTACTAATTCTATTTGATTAATCTTTCCCTCAAGTGCCTGAAGGATGTACGGTTTTGAACTACCAGAATAATTATCATTAATATCATCTTTAAGCGTATTTGCCTGATTATAGAGGTTTTCCATAAAATCATAATAGTATTTATTTGAGCTATAGTCCTGAATGTTTTCAAGCTGTGGCTCAAAAATTTCTATTCTGTCAGCATATTCCATGCCTGAATATTCGCTTTCAATAAGAGCTGTTTTAGCGTCAATTGTTGATATTGCCGATGCATATTCGGTATATGATAAAAGTCCGTCTGTCAGACCTGAGGCAGAAATGTTGTCTGCGATTTCTGCGTATGTGCTTGTTATAAAACGGTAATCCATCAGGTTACTGTCTGCAATACCTGATAATATCTTTGCAAACTCAACAACCTCAAATACATTTTTCATTGCTGCTACAACCGAAGGTAATGTATTAAAATTTGTTAAGTCCATCATGTTATATATAAGATTGGATTCAATTTTTGTTTTTTGTGTATTCGTTAATGCATCATAAGTCTCTTTTAGTTCTGTAATGCTATTGGCAAGAGCATTTATATCTATAAGTGCTTCGTTATCAAAGAAAGAGAGAGATGTAGCATCAGGAAGAGATACAATTGCATCATATATATCCTGTTCATTCTCGTTAAGGTCAGGTACCACAGGTCCTTCGGCTACTGTCAATGTTGGCTCAAAAGTGATTGTAGTTTCTTCTGCGTTTGTTGCAGTAAAATCAGTAAAAGAAATATTTTCAGAAGAAAGAGTTGTTCCGTCGGTGGTTACATCAACAGAGCAAAGTCTGATTTTTCCGCTAAGCATAGTTTCAGGTGCGCCTGCTGTGAAGACAACACGGCGAGCAGATTTTGAGACACTCTGGTCATCATTGAGACTTGACATCGCAGAGTCAAATTCTGCGTCATCAACTGTTGCGTTTGTAAATGCAATAGTGAAATTAAAATTTTTATAATTGTTAAGCACATCAAGAGAAGAAAATATGACAGTAAATGAGTTGTCGCCATTTGCAAAATAGTTTGCGCTTATATTGACAGGTGTTGTCTCGGGGGTTATTTCCTCGTCTAAAAGTTCTGCGTCGTTGTTTGTTGCAAACGATGTCAAGCTGAATGATATAATTAAAATTACAGCCATAAATAGTGAAAATACCTTAAGATTTTTCTTCATTTCATTTCCTCCATAAATATATAAAATTGAGCAATATACAACTATTCACATACATTATACCATTAGAATTTCAGATGTGTTTTAAATCTGTGTGATAATAGTGTTACAAAATGGTTACATAAAAATGGAGAATTCACAACAACAGCTTATCCGCATAGTATGTAATGAGGTCAAATTTATTTGACTAACATTATGAAAATAAGAAAGGAAGTAAATATATGCCTTTTGAACATGAAACCAGACCAATCCGTATGCCTATGGTTGGCTATGCGTATGTTCCGGTTCAGCAGGCAGAGATGAGAAATCTCTTCAGTGCTGAAGAAGGACTTGAAAACGGAACAATATTTCCGATATTAAATAAGCCACTTGGTGTATACGGCAAACAGGTGAACGGAGACGAGATATTTATGGGAGGTAAGATGTATGAGTGAGCGTGCAACTCTTCTCAGAAAGTATAACGCATATGCATTTGCAGCGTATGACTGGAATTTATACCTCGATACCCATCCAGATGATAAAGAAGCAATTGCTATGTTCCGCAAGATGACGGACAAGGCTGAAATGCTTAAAAATGAATATCAATCAAAATATGGCCCATTGACTGCTTCTGCATCCAAAGATGGAGAGCGTTGGAACTGGATAGACGATCCATGGCCATGGGATAACTTTTAGGAGGTAAATATATGTGGCAATATCAAAAAAATTTGCAGTATCCGGTAAATATTAAGACTACAAACCCCAAACTTGCACAGTATATCGTGGCCCAATATGGTGGCCCAAATGGTGAGCTTGCAGCGTCTCTGAGATATTTATCCCAAAGATATTCAATGCCGGATGAGGTGACGAAATCTTTGCTGACAGATATAGGTCTATCAGCGATGATTTTGCTCCTTTATGCAAAGATAGGCAAAGCCTACTGTTTTCAGTATGCTTTGCCCTTTTCTTTATACCACTTCAAGGCTTAGAATCTCCGTCCTATATGTATCTAATCTACCTGTAGATTTGTATGCTACCTTGAA
>JAZLDW010000014.1:0-39749 GCA_045614945.1 Clostridia bacterium
CTATATATCTATTTTTGCAAGACCGGCTTCGGCAGTTTCTTTATATCCAATGTGCATATCCATGCCAGTTTCTTTCATTGTCTCTACAACATTATCAAAGGAAATTTTTCTTGTGTTCCACAAAAAGCTTGCTAAATTAACCGCATTTATTGCTCTCATTGCTGCTACAGCATTTCTTTCGATACACGGAATTTGCACCAGTCCGCATATAGGATCACATGTTAATCCAAGATGATGTTCTATCGCTATTTCGGCAGCGTATTCAATTTTTTCAATACTCAATCCAAACAACTCCGCAAGGGCTGCCGCCGCCATCGCACAAGCACTTCCAACTTCCGCCTGACACCCACACTCTGCTCCGGAGATGGACGCATTTGTTTTGATTAAATTCCCTATTATGCCAGCTGTCATCAATGCTTGTATTATCTTTTCGTCGCTTAACTTGTTTTTTTGCTGCTGATAATACAAAACCGCCGGCAAAACACCTGCCGCACCGCAGGTAGGCGCCGTAACAACCCTCTCTCCCGCAGCATTTTGCTCGCCCACCGCAAAGGCGTACGCACACACCATTCTGTTTTCTCTCGTCTCCGCACTCTCATCTATATGTTGGCTTCCATATAGCGACTTTGCTTTTTTTATAACGCCTATCCCTCCAGGAAGCTCTCCTTCGTCTGCAAGTCCTTCTTTTATAGACTTTTTCATTGTCTCCCATATAGAGCGCATATACTCAACAAACCCATCCTCTTCGCAGAACATAGCGTATTCCCACAATCTTATTGACTTTTTTTCACAATACTCCGCTATCTCACTAAAAGTATCCAGGTCGTATATTCTGTCCGGGTCTATTTCATTGTAATTTTCAAAAACTACATTTCCTCCGCCTACGCTCAACACCCTGGCGCTGTCGATTTCCTTACCTTCTTTGTACGCAATAATATCCATTGTATTTGGATGAGGAATGTTTGTCTCAATAAAATCAAATTCTACGCTGCAGGTCCTGGGCATCAGCGTCTTTTTTATAACAACATCGGTCCCATGCCCCCTGCCGGTTTTGGCCAGCGAACCATACAGAATAGCCTTAAACGCATCCGCATCCATATTCTTCTTTTTAAAAATCATACACGCCTTTTCCGGTCCTATTGTATGAGAACTTGATGGCCCTCTGCCAATTTTATAAAGTTCTGTGAGCGACTCCATTCCCTTTTTGTCACTTGTCTTCTGATAACAATCCTTATCTTTGAAAAAGAATTCAACATCAACATTAAATATCCTTGCAAGACATACAAGATTTTGTCCAGACGGTTTTGACAGGCCTTTCTCCCATTTTGATACCGCCCTGTCGCTTACTCCAAGATACTCTCCAAGAATTTTCTGTGTCATTTTATTTTTTATTCTCAGTTCCGTCACGCGTCTGGGTTGAAATTTTTCCATTACCTTCACCTCATAAAACTTCTTATTCTATATTATAAGTTAAAGTTCTCCAACTATAAAGGGTTTTATTAATAAATTTTTCAATTTGTCTCAACCTGTGGTTGAGTTTTATGGTTAAATATTAAAACATAGAAATTTTTTGTTGTATTTTATCGAATTATATGATAAAATTTTAGTAACAAAACTGGAGGTGTTTCTGTTATGTCTTGCAAAGAAGGCAGAAGGATAAGAGGCGGAAGCCCTATGGATGCAGTCTCTCCTTTTATTATGTCCACTCGCTCGGCTGCATCTAACAAGTTTCACGCTACCATTGATGTAGATAAATGCAATGAGTTTATTCACAAACTTCGCGCAGAGGGCATGAGCGGGCTTGGTATGATTCACATCTTTATGGCAGCTTATATACGCGTTGTTTCGCAGTTGCCCGGAATTAACAGATTTATACGCGGACAAAGAGTCTACGCGAGAAACAATATCGAAATCTGCATGGTAATAAAAAAAGAAATGAAACTTAACGCCGCAGAGACAGTTGTAAAGCTTGAGGCATCTCCTGATGATACGCTTCAGACAGTTTATACGCGTCTTCGCAATCAGATTGAGGAGAACAAAAACGAAGGCGATCATAACAACATGGACACCGCAGCCAGAATTCTTGTCAGTCTGCCCGGAGTGTTTTTAAAAGGTGTTGTTGCCTTTTTGAAGTTTCTTGACTACTTTGGTTTGCTGCCAAGATTCCTTACCAAGCTCAGTCCTTTCCATGGCTCAATGTTTATCACCAATATGGGTTCTCTTGGTATGCCGCCAATTTACCATCATCTTTATGATTTTGGTAATCTGCCCATATTTATTGCTATGGGCGGAAAGCGCACAGAGTATGTTCTTAACAAAAGTGGTGAAGCTGAGAAGAAGAAATTACTCGACTTTACCATAACTTGTGACGATCGCATATGCGATGGTCATTACTATGCAACCGCTTATAAAAAACTTAAGAGAATTCTCGAAAATCCCGAGCAACTTCTCTACCCTCCCGAGACTGTCGTAGAAGACATAAGATAATTAAAAGAGACTTGTCAATTGACAAGTCTCTTTTTTGTGCGAATCGTGTTATATTATGATATAGGCAACCGCCGTGAAACAACGATTATTATCTCATAGGGTTCTAATAAAGCTCTTAGATAATAAAATCCGTGCCTACCTTAAACGAATTGTCGTCAAAAACCTTTGCTTTTCAAACCGCTGAAAACCGCATAAAATAACGAGATGACCTTACTTACAGTAAAATCATCTCGTTGTTATGGTGGAGATGAGGGGAATTGAACCCCTGTCCGAAGAAGCGTCCCCACAGGGCGCTACGAGTGTAGTTTGTGATTTAGATTCCCGATGTGCAGTGGCTCACAAACAAGCCTCTGTAATCGGTAGCTTCATTGATGCATGGTTTGGTCAAAGCTTTCCAAACTCACGTTCACCGCTTTGATGATACCTTAATCTGCGACCGCGGTAATCACAGTAAGGCAGCTGCGTAAATTAGGCAGCGTAAGCTAAATTATTGTTAGCGTTTAATTTAAAAGTTGGGTTTTTTTACGCAGTGCCCGCTGCGACTCGCTCCCTGAGTCTCCGCAACCCCGTCGAAGCCTTTACATCCCCATATAATCAAAGGTTGGGCGTATCTTAACAAAATAAGCTAACCCTCTCTTACAAGCATTTATATCTGGTACCTATTCCTTATGTCTTAACAACGCCATCTTTATCAATATCCCATATTTCTTTCTTTTATTGCCCTGTCCATATTCCGCTTTGCATCGCGTTCTGCAATAGAGGCTCTCTTGTCGTAGTTCTTCTTTCCTCGGCAGATTCCTAGCGCAAGTTTTACCCGTTGCCCCTTAAAATACAGCTTCAAAGGGATCAAGGTGTACCCCTCTTGAGAGGTAAGTCCTACAAGTTTGTTTATTTCCTTTTTATGAAGCAACAGTCTTCTGGCTCTAAGCGGCTCGTGATTAAATATGCTTCCCTGCTCATAAGGGCTTATGTGCATACCAATCAATATCGCCTCTCCTGTCTTGCACGAGATATAACTGTCTTTAAGGTTAACTCTGCCAAGTCTGACAGACTTTACCTCGGTGCCGACAAGTTCTATTCCTGCTTCAAGCTCCTCGTCCACAAAATAATCGTGATACGCCTTTTTGTTCTGGGCTATCGTCCCAGGGCTACCCTTTGCCAAGTCTGCCACCCCCTTGCCTATTATATGTCTAGATTATTGCCGCCTTATTTCTTATTATACGCAACTGCATATTATTCTTCTGACTCCTCTGCTGGTTCGTCTTGTGTCGCTCCGCCTTTTCTGAGAACCTCAAACTCACCAATTTTGTAGGATGCGAATCGGAACGAATCGCCTTCGTCAAACTTCACCTTTACAGTGCCCTTTAATGTCGCAACATCAACAACCGCACCTGTACCGTCAGCCGTTTTTACAACCGCCCCCTTATGAGGAAGTTTCTTCATCATGTCTTCGTATGCGTTTTGTTCATACTGAAGGCAGCACATAAGTCTGCCGCATGTGCCCGATATTTTAGTCGGGTTAAGCGACAACCCCTGCTCTTTAGCCATTTTAATTGAAACAGGCCTAAAATCATCAAGAAAACTTCCGCAACAAAGGTATCTTCCGCAGATACCGTAGCTGCCGAGCTGTCTTGCCTCATCACGAACGCCAATTTGGCGGAGTTCAATTCTTGTATGAAAAATACCAGCAAGAGATTTTACAAGCTCGCGGAAGTCAACTCTGCCGTCCGCGGTAAAATAAAAGAGTATCTTGCTGCGGTCAAATGTGTATTCCACATCGACAAGCTTCATGTCTATTTTATGCTCCTGAATCTTCTCATTTGCAATAACAAAAGCTTCTTTTTCTTTCTCTTTATTTTCCTCTACCTGACGAAAATCCGCCTCATTTGCAACACGCACAACCGGACGCAGCGGTTGAACTATATCATTTTCTCCTACCTCGTTGTTCGCATACACAACGGTTCCCATCTCAACCCCACGGGAAGTCTCTACAAGCACCTTTACTCCTGCCTCAATCTTTTTGCCTTTGGGGTCAAAGTAATAAATCTTGCCTGCGCTGTTAAAGCGCACTCCTATAATTTCTACCATGAATTTCCTCCCAATATTCCGTTGCCATACATTGTACAGCTATCGGATAATTTGCGTTTCTGTCAATTACAAGAGCGTATTTAGCAACTACTTCTTCAAATCTGAAAGCCGCCTCTCTTGTAATGTGAGAGCAAACCTTTTCAAGCTCTGCCCCTTTATCTGTGTTTAAAACCATTTCGGGCGCTCCTGCAATTTTAATTTTCACTATATCGCTTGACCACCCAAGCATTATGTCAAGTATAACAGAAATCGACGCCTTGTTTTGTTTTAAGACTTTTATAAAGTCATAAAGCGGCTTGTGTCCGCTTTTGCAGAGATTGGTCAGATGCGAAATTATCTCTGTGCGAAGCGCTGTTATCTCGGCATCCTCTGACAGAGCAAGCGCCCTGCCAATGCTACCGCCGCTAAGAATTGAAAGCGTCTTTGCATCATCTTTTCCTATGCTCTTTTTTGTTTTTAAATATTCTTCTACATCTGCCACATCAAGCGGATTTAACCGAATTTTAGTCGCCCTTGACAAAATTGTAGGTAAAAGTGCGTTTGAGTTGCTGACGATTAAAATAATCGTGCAATACTCGGGCGGCTCTTCAAACACCTTGAGCAAACTGTTCTGCGCCGCCGACTGCATACTGTCAGCGTTTGGTATTATATATACCTTTCGCTCTGACTTAAATGGTTTTATATAAACATCAGTCTTCATAGCGCGAATTGTATCTATCGAAATACTCGCCCTTTTTTTAGACGAATCATAGAGCTCATTTGTTACAATAATTATGTCGGGATTATTATCTATTTCTTCCAGGTTATTCTGTCCGGATATCTCCTGGGCAAACGCCTTTGCAAGCGATAGCCTCCCCACTCCCATCGGACCTTCGAATATATACGCGTGACCTATGTGACCGCTCGATACCGCCCTGCAAAGCAACTGTTTTGCCGCAGTATGCCCGATAATATCCTGCATCTTCACACAAATCACACTCCTTTATCATCTATGGCAAAATCACATCTACCCTGTCTGTTACCTCGTTTCTGATTATATACCGCAGAACATTCTCATCTATTATTTGTCCCGGAATAAGCACCGACGCGCCCGGGGGACAAACCGACACAACACCTGCACTTATGCGATTGACCGCGTCTTCTATACAAACTGTTTCAAACTGTCTCTCTGCCGCATCAGAAGGCGCCATTGACAATTTAATTTCCGGTAGCGACATATTTTTTTGATTATTCTCCGTTTTAGTCTTTTTTCTATCCAGCCTGCATATAATTCTGCCAAGTTTTTTTATTTCTCTTCCTGTTGTCGAGACTGTCGGCACAAGTATAACATATCTGTTATCTGCCATCTCAGCATAGAGTGAAAATTCTTCTGCAAAAATTCTCTCTGCCTCTCTGGCACCGATACCAAGACTTGAAACATCAAGCACAAGCCTTGTTATATCCTGCATTCTGCCTGTTGTCTCACTGTCTATAAATCGCATCTGTGTCCTACATGATATAACATCCTTAAAATTTGCTATCTTCTCTGCAAGGCGCGTCAATCTTTGCCTGCCCCTTTTTTCCATATACCTTGTTGCCTCATCAAGCGACGCCATCAGCATGTACGATGGGCTTGTAGTCTGAATGTTGCGAAGAGTCCTGACAAGTCTTTCTTTGTCAAATCTGGCATCCTTGCTGATGTGTAAAAACGATGACTGTCCAAGCGACGGAAGAGTTTTGTGCGCACTTTGTACACACGCATCCGCCCCAAGCGAGAGTGCTGTTTGTGGCAAAATTCCTTCACCAAAAGCAAAATGTGCGCCGTGTGCCTCATCCACTATCAAGAACTTGTCATCCTTATGAAGTATATCTGCAATTGCCGATATGTCCGAGCATATACCATAATATGTCGGCGATGTTATTATTGCCCCACATACATCCGGGTGCTTTGCAAGTTTGTTTTTAACCTCACTACACGAAACACCTAGATACAGGCCAAGTTCCTCATCAAAATCTGGGGTGAGAAAAACAGGCTCAACTCCGCCAAGGGCTATTGCCGCAATTATAGACTTGTGACAACATCTGTCAACAAGTAGTTTCCCACCACGAGGAACACACCCAAGGACCACCGCGCGTAATCCAAGGCTTGACCCCTCTGTCAGAAAGTATGTCTCTCCTGCGCCGAAAACCCTCGCCGAGTTTTCCTGCGCGTTTTTTATTATTCCGCAGGGATTTTGCAGATTGTCTGTACCGCAAACCTCGGTTACATCAATATCAAATGCGTTTTTTCTGAAATAAGCACTAAGTCCCCGACCATTTTTGTGGCCGGGGATATGCATGTTTATCTTTTCTTTTTTCCGAAAGCTTTTAAGCTCTTTTAAAAGAGATTTTCTCATCTTTTTAGAACTTTATTCCGTTTCTGATATATTCTGTCAAATCGGCAATTTTGATGCGCTCCTGTTCCATTGAGTCACGGTGACGAACCGTCACACAGCCATCTTCTTCTGAATCAAAATCATATGTGATACAGAACGGTGTGCCAATCTCATCCTGACGGCGATAGCGCTTGCCAATGCTTCCTGATTCGTCAAATTCGCACATGAATTCTGCTGCAAGTTGAGCGTAAACCTCCTGTGCTTTTTCGGAGAGCTTCTTTGAAAGCGGAAGAATCGCTGCTTTAATCGGAGCAAGCGCCGGATGCAGTCTCATAACTGTACGAACATCGTTCTTTTCCGCATCAACGACCTCTTCGTCATATGCTTCTACAAGGAAAGCAAGCGCAACACGGTCTGCACCAAGTGACGGTTCTACACAGTATGGTACATACTTTTCGTTTGTTTCGGGATCTGTATATTCCATCTTCTCTCCACTGTGCTGACTGTGCTGCTTAAGATCAAAGTCGGGGCTGTCAGCAATTCCCCAAAGTTCACCCCAACCAAACGGGAACATAAATTCTATATCGGTTGTAGCGTTACTGTAGTGAGAGAGTTCCTCTTGCTCGTGGTCACGCATTTTGATATTCTCTTCTGCTATGCCAAGAGATAAAAGGAAGTTCTTGCAGTAGTCTTTCCAATACGCAAACCACTCAAGGTCTGTGCCGGGCTTACAGAAGAACTCAAGCTCCATCTGCTCAAACTCGCGTGTTCTAAATGTAAAGTTGCCCGGTGTAATCTCATTTCTAAAGGATTTGCCTACCTGACCGATACCAAACGGAATCTTCTTTCTAGAGGTTCTTTGAACGCTCTTAAAGTTTACAAAAATACCCTGCGCAGTCTCGGGACGGAGAAAAATCTCACTCTGACTGTCCTCTGTAACACCCTGAAATGTCTTAAACATAAGGTTAAACTTACGAATATCAGTAAAGTTGCTCTTTCCACACTCAGGACAAGCAAGGTTGTTCTCTTTGATATATTCCATCATCTTTTCGTCAGACCAACCGTCTGCAGATACACCTGCAGCATCTTCAATAAGCTTGTCTGCGCGAAAACGCGCTTTACATTCCTTACAATCCATGAGCGGATCAGAAAATCCACCAACATGGCCTGATGCCACCCATGTTTTTGGGTTCATAAGTATTGCCGCATCAAGACCTACATTGTAAGGGCTCTCCTGAATAAACTTTTTCCACCATGCACGCTTTACATTATTCTTAAACTCAACACCAAGCGGACCGTAATCCCATGTGTTTGCAAGACCTCCGTAAATCTCCGAACCTGGATATATAAAACCTCTTCCCTTGCAGAGAGCTACAATTTTCTCCATTGTTTTTTCTGTATTTTTCATATTTTCTCAACCTTTCTCACTGTCTGGTTCTCTTTTATAATAATGTTTAATTGTACCACATGTTGTCTCTAAATTCAAGCATTATTTTGATTATCTGGCCACAACCATTTCGGAAATACGGTGTATAAATAAAGCTACCTCTAAGCGACTTGCATTACCCTGCGGATTTATTGTGCTATCGCCATAACCACTCATAAGTCCTGCGTCTACACACGCCGCCATTGCCTCGCGTGCATAAAAGTCAATTTTTTCTTTATCTTTAAACTGATTAAGCACACCCGTGTTAGGAATTGATGTCAAAACTCCCTCTCGGCTCAAGACTCTGTATGCCATGGTTGCCATATCCTGTCGTCTGACAGGCGCTTCGGGATCAAACTTGTTATTACCAACGCCCGATGCAATACCAAGCGCCTTTGCAATACCAACCTCTCTGTAATAATAAGAGCCTGCATATACATCATCAAAATTATCTACGGCCTCTGTCGACTTCCCAAGAACACGCAGCAGCAAAACTATGTTGTCCGCTCTTGTAATATTGGAGTCGGGATCAAAAGTCGTCTCGCTTCTGCCTTTTATGATCCCGCGAGCCGCAAGATCGTTTATCGAGTCCATCGCCCACCAGTAATTATCCATGTCGATAAACTTGTTTACATATTTACCATCAAGTGTTGGAAGAGTTGTCCCTCCTGATATTTCATCACTTATTGGAGGAGTTGTAGTGTCTTCCTGTTTTGGAATCTCGGAGTTTTCAACTCCCGCTCCCGACACCGACACAACCCCCTCAGGCGGCTGTGCTGCAGAGCTGTTTAGTTCCTTCATCAGCGCATAAATTGATGGGTTTTCGATAAAATCATTATATGTAAAGCAACAATATCCACCGATGTTTGTGTCGGCCCTGCCATTTGTTATATGAGTGCGAAGCTCATTTGTGCCACTCTCGCCTGTCCACGCAGGAAGGGTGCTCGATGTTGTACGATACGCTCCCTCTCCGATGTAAAGCTTTACATCGGTGCCGCTTGTTACATCCCCCCACCACTTACAAAGTGTGGTATAATCTGCCACCTCGTAGCCTATGTTCCAGTAAATCTGCGGCATAATATAATCAACCCATCCGTTTTTTACCCACGCTCTTGAGTCGGCATATATGCTATTGTACGAGCCTTTGCCCGCAGTGTCGCTACCCTCTGGCATCTCACTTTTGTTTGCCCATATGCCTCTCGGGCTTATGCCAAATTGAATTTCGGGCTTAATGGAGTGAAGCCTTTCATCAAGCGTCTTTACAAGATAGTTTACGTTGCTTCTTCTCCAGTCTTCCTGATTATTATACTCGTCTTTATGAAAAGAGTATGTGATGTCATCGTTAAAAGCAGCATCAGGATAGAAGTAGTCATCCATGTGAAGTCCGTCAACATCGTAATTTGCAACTATTTCTTCTGCCCCTTTTATAATAAGCTCAACCGCTGTGCTATCACCCGGATTGTAGTATATCTTGCCATTTGCATCTTTAATAACAAGGTCGGGGTTTGAAACCGCCGGATTGTCTGAGGAGAGGCTATCACTCTCTCCAGATGAATTTGTAACTCTGTACGGATTTATCCACGCATGAAGTTGTATGCCACGCTTGTGTGCTTCTTCTACCGCAAACTCAAGTGGGTCAAAATCATCCAATGGAGAAGTCCCCTGTGAACCGGTCAAATATCTTGACCACGGGAAGTATTCTGACTTATAAAACGCATCCGAGCTGGGACGAACCTGAAAAAACACCGCGTTAAATCCCATATCCTTGCAGTTGTCAAGTATCTGTATAAGTTCGTCCTTAAGTGTTGTTGCATCAATTGTCGGCGATGACGGGTAATCAATGTTTGCAACGGTTGAAACCCACACACCCCGAAGCTCGGTATCATTTGCCGCAGTAACATAGAATGTGCTTCCCTGATGAACCATAGAGGTTGATATTACCGCACAAATTATAAGTATAATCATTCGCATTAAAAAAGATTTGTTGTTCATACTCTCTCCTTTTCCGTCTCTTTTTCGGCTTTTTTAAAAAGACTTTTTAAGTCCCGACAAAGTCACAGGACAAACTCTTGTTTTATTTTTATGTTAGCTTATCGCCATTTACTACATAACAATACAGAATTATTGTATCATAAATTTTATTTAATTGCAACCAAAAGACACTCCAATGTATCCCTCTTTGCATCCTTTTAATGCATTTTTAAGTTTTGTGTAACATAACAATGAGATACAGGGTTGATTGACTTTTGGAGGAATATAATATATAATATAACCATATAACATTTTGAGGCGAAAAAACTCTTATCATTCCTTGCCATACAGATAAGAGAGATTTTTAATTACTATTTGTGCCGATGTATGGCGGCGGACTGGAGATTTTTATGAGAATATGCATATACGGAGCTGCAAGCAACGCAATCTCACAAGATTTTATATTAACAACAGAGGAGCTCGGCCGTGAACTTGCGCGAAGAGGACATGATATGGTATATGGCGCAGGCGCAAACGGGCTTATGGGTGCGGCTGCACGCGGTTGTCACGAGGGCGGCTCTCACATTATTGGTGTTGCACCTAAGTTCTTTAACGCAGACGGCGTACTATTTGAGCATTGCGATGAGCTTATCCGCACAGACACCATGCGCGAGCGCAAACAGATAATGGAGGACAACGCCGATGCTTTTATTATAGTTCCCGGCGGAATTGGAACATACGAAGAATTTTTTGAAATCTTGACACTCAAACAGCTCAATCAGCACAACAAGCCAATGGTTGTCTTTAATATAAACGGCTACTACGATACAATGCAGGAGTTTATGCACAACGGAATCAAGCACAACTTTATGAAAAAAGGTTGTCTTGAGCTTTACAAGGTATGCTCAAAAATTGATGAGGTTTTTGACTATATTGAAAATTATAAACCCGAAACGCATGACCTTTTATACTACAAAGAAATCAAATAGCAAAAGAATGAACGGCTATTACCGTTCATTCTTTTTTATAGACACAATTTGTGAATCCTGTGGCTTTTTTATCTTTTGCCTTTTATAATAAAATATTTAAAAAGGACTTGAAAAATTTTCTTTTCTATGATATAATACTTCTTGCTGACTGCAGTTGCCTACTGTTACTGCAGATTAAATTGTTGATATTATGTATTAAAAGATACTAGGAGGAAGTAAAATGAATTTAGCTTTAGTAATTATTCATGTTGTAATTTCTGTTGTTCTGGTCGCTGTTGTTCTTATGCAGCACGGTAAACAGCAGGGGCTCTCGGGCGCTATTGCAGGTGGCGCAGAAACCTTCTTTGGCAAGAACAAGGGCAGAACCATTGATGCAATGCTCAAAAAGTTTACCGCAGTTATGGCAGTTCTCTTTATCATAAGTTCTCTTGCATTGACAGCAGTTTCTGTAAGAGACCTCAACGCTGCCGAGGCAGAAGCGCAGATTAGCACAGAGAATGTTAATGTTACAACAGAGGAAGCTCCCGCTGAGGAAGCTCCTGCTGAGGAAGCTCCTGCCGCTGAGTAATTTAAACATTGTTACAAAAATGGGGACAACACTTGTGGTTGTCCCCATTTTAAAATTTGTTAACGGAGATTATTATGAAACTTGCTATTAAAAATATTTTAGGCCATTTTAAAACAATAACCGCGCACCGCCACCTTGTTATCTCTCATAGCAAAAGGGCCGGAATTTTGTTTCAGGGTCTTTTTCATGATTTGTCAAAGTACAGCCCCCGAGAGTTCTGGGTTGGGGCAAAATACTATTCGGGAAACAAAAGCCCAAACGAAGCAGAGCGTCGCGACACAGGATATTCTACCGCATGGATGCACCACAAGGGCAGAAACCGCCACCATTTTGAATATTGGTCGGATTATGATATAAATACTCATATCATGACGCCGATGCCTATGCCGCCAAGATATATCGCAGAAATGTTCTGCGACAGAGTTGCCGCAAGCAAGATATATCAGGGAGAGAATTATACAAACCAACACCCCCTTGAATACTTTTTAAAAGAAAAAATTACACTTCCCATCCATCCCGATACTGCAGAAATTCTCGAAGATTTACTTATAACACTTGCAGATTACGGCGAGGATGCCGCATTTAGAAAGGTTCGCATAATGATAAAAAAATAACGGAGCGATGCTCCGTTATTTTTTATCTTAAGTATACCAGCAAAACGGCAATATCTGCAGGCGAAACCCCCGATATTCTCGATGCCTGACCAAGTGACAAAGGCCTTATCTTGTCTAGTTTCTGTCTTGCTTCAAGGCGTAGGCCATCAATTTTACTGTAATCAATATCTTTTGGCAAGACTTTGTTTTCAAGCTTTGAAAACTGTTCTGCCTGAGACATCTGTCGGCTTATATAACCCTCGTACTTTATGCTGATTTCAACCTGCTCACAAACATCTTCAGGCAGGGACGGTCTGTCCTTATCAACCACTTCCAGGTCATTATAACATACCTCAGGGCGTTTTAAAAGCTCGCTTGCCTTTGCGCCCGTTGAAATCGGGGTGCTGCCGACTCTTGTAAGTATTTCATTAACCATCTTTGATGGCGAAAATACTAGTTTTTCAAGTCTTTTAACTTCTTTTTCTATTTCCGCCTTTTTCTCAAGAAATTTCTTGTATCTCTCATCAGAAATCAATCCTATCTTGTGTCCGATTTCTGTAAGTCTCAAATCCGCATTGTCCTGTCTCAAAAGAAGCCTGTATTCAGATCGCGATGTCATCATGCGATAGGGCTCATTAGTGCCTTTGGTAACAAGGTCGTCAATGAGTGTCCCGATGTACGCCTGGGAACGCTCAAGCACAAACGGCTCCTTGCCAAGAATTTTGTGTGCAGCGTTTATTCCCGCCACAAGCCCTTGTGCCGCCGCTTCCTCATAGCCTGAGCTTCCATTGAACTGTCCCGCTCCGTACAGTCCTCCGATTGTCTTAAACTCAAGCGTCGGCAAAAGCTGAAGCGGATTTGCACAGTCATATTCTATAGCGTACGCGTTTCTCGTCACCTGCGCATTCTCAAAGCCCGGCAGAGAATGTATCATCTCTATCTGTACATCCTCGGGCATACTGCTCGAAAATCCCTGAAGATACATCTCCTCTGTGTCTGTGCCCATTGGCTCTACAAAAAGTTGATGCCTCTCTTTGTCCTTAAATCTTACTATTTTATCCTCAATTGACGGGCAGTATCTAGGACCTATTCCTTTTATATCGCCCCCATAGAGTGGCGAGCGATGAAGATTATCAAGTATTATTTTGTGGGTTTTTTCGTTGGTGTATGTAATATGACACGAAACCTGATTTTCAAGTTTTCCTTCTGTGTCAAAAGAGAATGGCGTGATCTTCTCATCACCGTTCTGTTCTTCAAGTTTTGAAAAATCAATGCTTCTCCTGTTTATTCTCGGTGGAGTGCCTGTTTTAAAACGCACGAGCTCTACGCCCAGCTTCTCTAAATTCTTCGAAAGTCCCGTCGCAGGAAACACCCCGTCAGGGCCGCTTTCCTGACTGAACTCGCCAATAATTATTCTGCCCTTAAGGTATGTGCCCGTACACACGATTGCCGCGCGGCACATATACTGTGCCCCCGCCATTGTCACCACAGAGTTTACGCAGTTGTTATCGTCAAGGGTCACATCTACAATCTCTGCCTGACGCATATCAAGGTTTTCGCAAAGTTCAATGCGGTGTTTCATATCGTTCTGATATGCGCGCCTGTCAATTTGCGCACGCAGAGAGTGTACAGCCGGACCCTTGCCACGATTGAGTATGCGTGATTGAATAAATGTCGCATCTGCCGCCTTACCCATCTCGCCGCCGAGCGCGTCAATCTCGCGAACTAAATGTCCTTTCGCGGTGCCGCCAATGCTCGGATTGCAAGGCAGATTTGCAACCGAGTCAAGTGATATGGAAAATATACATGTTTTAAGTCCAAGGCGCGCAGAAGCAAGGGCAGCCTCAATACCGGCGTGCCCCCCTCCTATAACTGCTACATCATAACTGCCTGCTGTAAACATTTTCGGTCATCTCCTAAACTTCTAGAACAATCCTGTAATTTTGCCCTCTGTATCTATGTCCATATTGTTTGCCGCAGGAACCTTAGGAAGTCCGGGCATTGTCATTACATCGCCTGTTAGCGCTACTACAAATCCCGCTCCCGCTGACACTCTTACCTCTCTAACTGTCACACTAAAGCCTGACGGTCTGCCAAGAAGCGCCGGGTTATCAGAGAGCGAGTATTGTGTCTTAGCCATGCACACCGGCATCTTGTCAAAACCAAACTCTGTAAGGGTTTTAATTTCCTTTTCTGCTTTTGCAGTGTAAACAACACCGTCTGCACCATAAATCTCTTTTGCAACCGTCTCTATCTTTTCCTTAATAGGCAACTTCTCATCATAAATCGGAGCAAACTTTGTGCTGCCATCATTTTCTTCTATAGTTTTTACAACTTTCTCTGCAAGGTCCATACCACCGTCGCCGCCCTTTGCGAATACCTCGCACATTGATACAGCTACTCCTCTTTCCATGCAGAAATCCTCTATAATCTTAAGCTCTGCATCTGTGTCAGTGTAGAAGCGGTTCATCGCAACCACAACAGGCAGACCAAACTTGTTCATATTCTCAATATGCTTTCCAAGGTTTACGATACCCCTCATAAGAGCGTCCGTATTCTCCTCGTTTAGTTCTGACTTGGGCACACCACCGTTGTATTTAAGTGCACGCACAGTTGCAACAAGAACAACGCAAGATGGTTTGAGCCCCCCAAAACGGCACTTGATGTCAAAGAACTTCTCTGCGCCAAGGTCAGAACCAAATCCAGCCTCTGTAATGCAGTAGTCCGCCATCTTAAGACCAAGCTTTGTAGCGCGTACAGAGTTACAACCATGTGCAATATTTGCAAACGGACCTCCGTGCATAAGGCAGGGTGTATTTTCAAGCGTCTGCACAAGATTCGGCTTTATTGCATCCTTTAAAAGAAGCGCCATCGCACCCTGAACACCAAGCTCTCCCGCTGTAACAGGGTTGCCCTCTATGTTATAGCCGATAACAATTCTTGAAATTCTAGCCTTTAAATCCTCTACATCGTCTGCAAGACAGAGAATTGCCATAATCTCACTCGCAACTGTAATCATAAATCCATCTTCTCTTGGATATCCGTTAATCTTGCCGCCAAGTCCTACGATAACCTCACGAAGAGCACGATCGTTCATGTCAAGACATCTCTTCCATACAATTCTTCTCTGGTCAATCTGAAGAGCGTTTCCGTGATGAATATGGTTGTCTATTGCCGCAGAAAGAAGATTGTTCGCAGATGTGATTGCGTGCATATCCCCTGTAAAATGAAGGTTAATGTCCTCCATTGGAATAACCTGTGAATATCCGCCACCTGCTGCCCCGCCTTTTACACCCATAACAGGACCCATCGACGGTTCGCGAAGAGCTATGATTGCTTTTTTGCCGATTTTTGGCATAGCCTGTCCAAGACCAACAGTCACAGTAGTCTTACCCTCTCCTGCAGGGGTAGGATTTATAGCGGTAACGAGAATGAGTTTTCCATCTTTTCCGGTCATTTTTTCTACAATCAACTCATCCGATAACTTTGCCTTATATTTTCCATAAAATTCAAGCTTCTCTGAATCTATACCAAGGCCTGCGGCTACCTCGCCTATCTGCTTTGGCATAGCCTCCTGAGCTATCTGTATATCTGTCTTCATTTGTAATCACTCCTCAATTTTGTTTTAAGTCCGCACTTTTGCAACTTATACCTATTGTTTTTATAATACCACAAAAACCAACCCTTTGTAAACACCTCTGATAAAAATAAATTTATGAATTATTTGTTTTATCACCTGTAACCAAAAATTTACTCCTGCGTATGATAAAGTGTAAGGAGCAGCAGCCTTGCCTGTTTGCTCCTCAAACAAAACAGGAGGTGCAAAGTATGTTCTGTAATGGATGCGGTGAAAACAGCTGCCTTTGGATTATTATACTTATAATCCTTATTTCATGTTGCTGTGGCGGATCTAACACCGGTCGCAGTTGCAATATTGGTAACGGCTGTTGCTGTGATTAACCCCTTTTATACATAATTCCACAGTCGGAATTATGTGCCACAATTTCTTGATATCAAATAACAATTCTCAGGAGGTGTAGCGTATGGGATGCTTTGGCGATAATAATTGCTTGTGGATAATCATCATTTTAATTCTTATTTTCTGCTGCTGCGGAGACAACAATGGTTGCGGCAACAACTGCGGAAACGGCTGCTGCTAAAATATTGAAAAACAGGGCGTAGTTCGCCCTGTTTTTTTATTTGTTAACAATATATTTACATTATATTAACCAATTTTCTTTGACATTATAATAAAGAAATGCTATTATATTCATAAGCAACCTTTTTGTCTTGAAGCATCCAGACAAAACAAGAGAGGAGTAAAACTATGTCTGAAGAAAAAAAGCAGGTCTGCGCGATAGAAATTTGCAATCTTTCTAAATTCTATGGGCAGAAAAAGGCGCTTGATGATGTTACCTTTACCGTTAACAAGGGTGAGGTTATGGGCTTTCTGGGTCCAAACGGCGCCGGCAAATCTACTGCTATGAACATAATCACAGGGTATCTTACACCAAGCAAAGGTCGGATTCTTGTTGACGGAATCAATGTAGCAGATAATCCGATGGAGGCAAAACGAAAAATTGGCTATTTGCCCGAAATCCCTCCTCTTTATACAGATATGACGGTTCTTGAATATCTTGATTTCGTATATAACCTCAAAGGTGTAAAAGCAAACAAACAGGCGCATCTTCGTAAAGTAATGGAAAAGGTGCGCATTTATGATGTAAGAAACCGTATGATACGCAATCTGTCAAAAGGCTACAAACAAAGAGTAGGTCTCTCTCAAGCTCTTATCGGCGACCCTGATATTCTTATTCTGGACGAGCCTACCGTTGGTCTTGACCCAAGGCAGATTTTAGAAATTCGCGATGTTATATCAGAACTTGGCAAGGAGAGAACTGTTATCCTTAGCACTCATATCATGCAGGAGGTTATGGCTGTTTGTGATAGTTATACTATTATAAATCATGGGAAAATCGTTGCCTCAGGAGCAATGAGTGAGTTTTCCGGAAACGGCTCTGACAGATACCGCATCCGCGTTAAGTCAAGCGGAGAGGCTGCTCTTAAAATTGCCAGAGGCATTGATGGTCTTTCCTCCGTGAAAAATGCGGGCAGCCACGAGAGAGGCACTGCCGATTTGCTTTTGACATCCAACGGCAGCCATGACATACGCGAGGCGGTGTTTAACTGTTTTGCCGAAGCAAATGTGCCCATCTTATCTTTTGCCGCCGCAGCGCACTCGCTTGAGGAAATATTTATGAAATCAATCAGCGACGATGCGGCAACAACAGAGAAACAAAGCAAGGAGGTTCCAAAATAATGAAAGCAATATTTTCAAGAGAATGGAAAAGCTTTTTCTATTCGCCGATTGGCTATATCTTTGCCGGAGTATTTATAGCTCTGTGTTCCTTCTTCTTTATAAACGGAGCCTTACTGTACCAGAGTGCAAACCTGAATGTTATCTTCTCTAATATAAATGTTGTATATCTTTTTCTTATTTCGATACTGACCATGGGCCTCTTTTCTTCCGAGAGAAGCCGCAAGACAGATCAGCTGCTGCTTACAAGCCCCGTAAGCATTTATGAAATAGTTGCCGGCAAATTCCTTGCGGCGCTCGGCGTGTTTGGGGTTACTCTTGCTCTGTCGCTTGTGTATCCCATTATCCTTATGATCTTTGGCAACCCAAGCATAAGCGAGATGATAGGCTCTTACATCGGCTTTATTCTGCTTTGGAGTTCTTTTATCTCTATTGGTATGTTTATTTCTGCAACTACCGAGAGTCAGACTATTGCGGCAGTTATCACTTTTGGCGTTCTTCTTATAATATACTATATGAACTCTCTCGTATCAGGCATGACAAGCGAGACTGCAAAATCAATTCTTCTTTGGTTTTCCCTGATGGACAGATACAAGGTCTTCCAGACAGGAATTTTAGATGTAGAGAATGTGATATATTATTTAAGTTTTATATTTATATTTGGCTTTCTCACCGTTGCACTTATCCGACACAGACAGTACAGCGACACAAAACTACTTACAAACAATCTTGTAATTACAGCCGCAACAATTGCAGCAGTTATACTTATAAACTCTATTGTTTCAACCGTTGCATCCAAGATTCCGCTCAAGATAGACCTTACACACGATAGAGTGTACGAATATTCAGCGCAGACGAAGGAAGTTCTGAAAAGTCTTGATAAGGATATAAACATCTTTGCCCTCTATCCCGATGATGCCGACGGCACATATGTAAACACCCTGCGCGAGTACTTAGAGCGTTATGATAATATGAGCAACAAAATCAGCGTCTCATACAAAGACCCATACAAAGACCCCGCCTTTGTGCGCAAATACGGAAACGACATTTCCGTCGGCTCTGTTATTGTAGAACACGGAGACCGCTTCCGCGTTGTCCAGTTTGAAAACCTCTACAGTCAGAGTAGCATTGACGGTTCTACCTCTATTGACGCAGAAAAACAGATTACCTCTGCAATTCGATATGTCAGCGGTATGGGCGAGGAAATCAATGTATACTTCATCAAAGGCCACAACGAGCTCTCCGGCGTTGATTCGGCTTTGGCTTCTGCGTTTAGGAGCGAAGGCTACACTACAGGCGAAATTGTAATAGGCACAGACTCAATCCCCGAAGACGCAGACCTTGTTGTATCACTTGCACCTGCGGCAGATTTTTCTGCCGAGGAGCGAGACACACTTGACAGTTACCTTCTAGGTGGTGGCAAAGCGGCATTTGCGTTTACCTCAGGCACAGAACCGCTTGAAAGACTTTACTCATATCTCGGTGAGTGGGGAATCTCTCCAAACAACGACTTTGTTGTAGAGTCTGATGGTTCTATGTCGTTCAAAACACAAACAGGGGTTCCGGTCCCTGCGCCAAGAATGATCTCTCACACCATTACCGAGAAACTCCTCAATGGTGATTTGGCTCTTATCACCCCCGCTGCATGCAGCTTTACGATTTCTGACAATAATCCGCAGTATGCAAAAGTTACACCACTCCTCGAAACCTCTGCTGCATCGTGGGGCGTAACCGATTTGAGCGGCTCTATGGACAAGACAGAGGATTCTATCAATGGTCCCCTTACCATTGCCGTCATGTCGGAAAAAAGCGGAGACGGCAAGATTTTTGTTATCGGCTCCGTCCAGGCTATAGAGTGGCAGGGAATTTTAGACAACTCAAGCTACTCAAACGGCGACTTTATTCTCAACGCCTTTTCTTATCTGACCAACAAGGGCGATGCTCTTAACATACGCGCAAAAGAAATCAGCACGCAGTCTCTTACAATGAGTGAGCAACAGTTTAACTCTTCGGTTATCTTTGTTCAGTACATTATGCCTCTGCTTATTCTTGCAATCGGGCTTTTTGTGTGGCTAAAGAGAAGATATCTGTAAATAATTTGAAAGGAATTTAAAACCTATGACGGCAAAAAAACGCCTTATCCGAAACATTATACTCGCGCTGTTGGCTGTTGCAATACTCGGCGGAGGGTATTACCTTGCGCTCGTGTGGGAGCCGGGCGACACCGACACTCCTAATGAATACAATCCAAATGCTACCTATGTTGTGTACGAAAAATTTGACGATGTTTCATCTATAGACATCAAAAACCCAGACGGTAGCTACACAATTGTTAAAAACAAGGACAAGGATGATAAAATTACCTACTCTATTTCTGCATCTCCATACACACTTGACTCCTACTCAATAGGCAACACATTTACCTCCCTTTTGGGTGTATCAGCACTTAGGACTGTAACAGACGACACCTTGTCAGCGGCAAATTATGGTATAGACAATTCTTCCCCAGGATACTCAATTATAAAAACAGACAATAGCCGTACCACTGTAATTATTGGCGATGAAATCCCGACCGGCGGCGAGTTCTATTGTATGCAGGATGGTGGCGACAAAATCTACACTGTAAGCTCAACAGTTGCATCCCTTGTTATGAGGGGCCTCCAAGACTACAGACCAAGAGGAATTCTCAATCTTTCATCAGCGACAGATATTGGCGACTTTACCCTCTATCACAACGGCAAACTTGTTGTTCGCTTTAAGGAAACAACAGAAGAAGAACGGCGTGATGCGATTGTCCCTTCTCAATGGATAATTGAAAAACCCTGGTTCTCAGAGATTGATGCCGAAAAGGTAACTACTCTTTTTGAAAGCTTTATCAATATTTCGGCAACCGGTTTTCCCCAGGACAATGAAAACCCCGTCTTTGACTACCTTCTTGAGATTCGCGTTGGCGACAAAAATTACTCATTGAGTATTGGTGGCGAATCTCCAAGCGGCGGCGTTTATCTGCGTGATAACTCAACCAATCTGATCTATATTGTTGGCTTCCCGATTCGCACTGCAGTAATGGGTATTGACCCTTTAAACTATGCCACAAAACTTGTAAACCTGGAGAAAATAAAGGATGTTTCGTCAATATCTATACAAAAAGGGAATTCAAAATTTGTGATGAAAACAGACGGTTACATCATAAACGGTGAAAAAACAGATGAGGAAACTTTTAAAAAGACCTATCAGAATGTTATGAGTATTGCGTTTATGCAAATAGGCGGCAACGCCCCTGCGGGTGAACCATACATATCGATTTCTTTTGAGCAAAAAGACGGTACAAAAAAGATTACAAAATATTATGATTATGATGAACGGTCATACATTGCTCTACGAAGCGATAATACTTCTGTTTTACTGCTAAAATCAGAACTCAAAAAAATAGAAAGTCTTTTTAAATAACAAATTATGGCTGCAGAAAAAAATCTGCAGCCTTTTTTAAAATTTTTAAAAAAATTTTTTAATAAAAAAATCAAAGATATTGTTGCAGTTTTTAACAATTTCAACTACATTTTGTGGCCTTGGTTTTAAAAGGAATATTATGGTAATTTTTTGACAAAAATAGGTGTTGAAATCTATTTTGTTTTCTGTTATTATAATGTTACAAATATATTACAAGGTAGTTTTTTTGAATTTTCTTAAAGCTTTTTACATGATTATATTTGATTATTTTCAAAATATCTGTTTTGTTTTCAAAACAGATATTTTGTTCGCCATAGGGTATTAGGAGGAGTTAGTTGTGGATGAATTGAAGAACATATGGGATAATGTTTTGCTGCAGATGTCAGAGGAGATTTCTGCGGTATCTTATGATACATGGATAAAGCCTATAAAACCTCTTTCCATCAGCGAAAACACCATCACATTATCTGTTGGAAGCACACCCAACAGAAACATGGTAATGACCAAATTCCGTTCGATGTTGCAGAGTTGTTTGGAGCTTGCGGCAGGTCGTTCTTTTGACCTTGATGTTGTAGTTGAAAATGTAGCGTCTGAAAAAAATTCTGACAGCGAGGGTGACGATCCTCTCAACCGTGAGAACACACTTAACTCAAGGTACTCATTTGATAACTTTGTTGTCGGTGGTAACAACAACCTTGCACACGGCGCTGCACTCGGGGTTACCGAGGCGCCCGGCCAGAAGTACAATCCTCTGTTTCTGTACGGAGGCAGCGGTCTTGGAAAAACACATCTTTTGCAGGCAATAGGCAACCGTTATTCCGAACTTTACCCAAACAGAAAGGTTTTGTACACAACGAGCGAGAAATTTACATATGAGCTTGTTAACGCAATCCGCGAGAAAACAAATCAGGACTTTCGTAACAAGTATCGCGAAGTTGACCTTCTTTTGGTTGATGATGTTCAATTTCTTGCAACAAAGGAACTTGCGCAGGATGAATTCTTTCACACCTTTAACGCAATATATGATGCCGGCGGACAAATTGTTTTGACATCCGACCGTATACCATCAGAGACTCCTCACCTGACCGACAGACTAAAGAGCAGATTTCAGATGGGACTTATTGCCGATGTTCAACCGCCTGATTATGAGACCCGTCTTGCCATACTCCGTGCCAAGATTGAGGCAGAATATTTTACATTCGACGAGGAAATTATCGAGTATGTTGCAAACAATATTCGCTCTAATGTGCGTGACCTTGAAGGCGCCGTTAAGCGAATTCTTGCCTACGCAGGTATTGAGAGAACCAACACCATCTCTATCGATCTTGCACAAAAGGCACTTAAAGAGATAATCTCAACACTTCCGCAAAGGAACATCACAACCGAGGTTATAATTGATGAGGTAGAGAAGTACTATCACCTCTCAAAAGGCTCTCTTGTTACTAAAAGGCGCTCTAACGATGTTGCATATCCGCGTCACATCGCAATGTACCTTGCAAGAGAGGTCCTCAGCGAATCCTTCCCTCATATTGGCGAGGTTTTTAACCGCGACCATTCAACCGTTATGAACGCTGTAAAGAAAATTAAGGCGAACCTTAGCGGAGACACGGAACTTGCAGAAAAACTGCAGGAACTTATAAACAACATTCGTAAGAACTGATTTTGGGAGAACACCTATGAAACTCAATGATACGATTGCGGCAATTGCCACCCCCAGAGGTGTGGGTGGCATTGCTATAATTCGCCTCAGTGGCGAGATGGCACCAGAAATTGCAGCTTCTATTGTGCATCCATACGGCAACAACTCTGTAACCAACCTTGAAAGTCACAAACTAACCTTGTGCCGCATCTCTTCTTATGACAGACCTGATCTTATACTTGATGAGGCTCTTGTCTCGGTAATGCGCGCACCAAAATCCTACACTGGTGAAAACGTCGTGGAGATAAACTGCCACGGCGGTTTTTTGGCAGCAGACAAAATTTTGACAAGCATTTTAAAGAGCGGTGCCCGTCTTGCAGAGGCAGGCGAATTTACAAGACGCGCCTTTATAAATGGCAAAACAGATTTAAGCGGCGCAGAAGCTGTAATGGATTTGATGAACTCAAACAGCGAATCGGGTCTTCATAATGCCGCAATAACTCTAAACGGCGCTCTTGCTGACAAGATAAACGCTCTTCGTGCTTCTGTTATGGAGCTTGCGGCACATATTTCTGCCTCAGCAGATTATCCTGAAGAGGTTGACCCTCCGTCCATCGAGGAGCTTGATGAGGATTTTTCTTCTCTGCAAAAGGAGCTTTCCATCCTTCTTGAAGGTTTTGACACAGGCAGGATAATGCGCGACGGAGTAAGGACGACTATTGTCGGCAAGCCAAATGTTGGTAAGTCTTCTATTTTAAATTCTCTTCTTCGGTGGGAAAGGGCGATTGTTACTGATGTTCCGGGCACAACACGCGACACCATAGAAGAGGTTGTTACCGTTGGAGGTATTGCACTTCGTCTGTCTGACACCGCGGGTATTAGAGACGCCTCTGATGAGGTTGAAAAAATAGGAATTGAGCGTTCTGTACAAAGCATTCAGGACGCTGATTTATGTCTTTTCGTTCTTGATTGTTCCAAAGATTTGAGCGATGATGATATAGAGATTGCAAAAGCTCTCGAGGGCAAGAAGACTATTCTTGTTGTAAACAAAACTGACAAGGCGGCAAGATATACTCCTGAAACCGCCACAAAAATACTGAAAATCTCCCCTGAAGCAGTCGTTTTGACATCTGCTCCAAAGGGCAAAAGTCCCATAGGGATAGATGCTCTTGAGATTGCAATTTCTGAAATTTTTACACTTGGCAAGGTAAAAGCTGACGAGGTGTATCTTGCAAACGAAAGGCAACGAGATTCTCTGCTGCGGGCAACAGCTTCCTTAAAGCACGCATTGGACGGACTTTTGGCGGGCATGCCCTACGACCTTTTGTTTATTGACCTTGAAGACACTCTGACTGCGCTTGGCGAGGTTACTGGTGAAACTGTAAGTGAAGAAATAATTAACCGCGTATTTGAAAAATTTTGCGTCGGCAAGTAAAGAGGTATATACATATGAATGATCGTATTATGATTTCATTTGATTTCATTGATAAATATGTCAGATTTACCAAACCTGAATATATTCAGGTTTATTTGTATGTAATATACAAAGCCCAGAAGGATGGCATCTTTCCTTCCGCAAAAGATGTGGCGGCAGCTCTTGATATTTCAGTTGCCAGGGCAGAATTTATCTTTGAATTTTGGACAAGCCGCGGAGAATTTATATACAAAGACGGTGTATATTTTGTTTCTGCATCTACTTCCGCTTCAATCTCTGCACAGGACAAAGCTTCTTCAAAAACGAAAATGATGCGCAAAATTCTCAGCAGCAAGCCCTCTTACTCTCAGGAGGAAATCAATGTTGTCTCCGCGCAAAACAAACACATCTCAGGCATGTTTTATCAGGCAGAAACTATACTTGGCAAGGTTCTTACTGCGTCAGAGATGGAGATGCTTTTTTCCTTTAACGATTGGTTGGGGCTTCCGGTTGAAGTTATTATGATGCTTCTGTCCTACGCCGCAAAAAGAGGCAAGACAACCAAGCGATATCTGGAGACGGTCGCAATAGACTGGGCAGACAAGGGCATTGACACCTATGAAGCAGCAGAAGCTCTTGTTTGTGAGCTTGAGGCAATTGATAAATCAGAAAAAATGGTACGCTCAATCCTTGGCATATACGACAGGGGACTTACAACAACCGAGCGTAAATACATAAAGCTGTGGACAGACGAGCTTAAAATCCCGACAGAACTTATCTCTCTTGCGTACGACAAGACAATTACCTACACGGGCAAACTCAGCTGGAGTTATATGGACAAGCTCTTGCAAAGCTGGATTGCAAACGGATATACAACCATTTTGGATGTAAGCGTCGCTGACGAGGAGTTCTACAAATCAATCAACAACGGTAAGTCTCCCGCTAAAAAACCAAAGAGAACCAACTTTAACAACTATGACGATGACAACAAATCCGACTATAAAGAGCTTGAAGAGCATATACTTGATATCATGCTCGATGGCAGTATCTGATACTTGAAATGGTGGTGTTTTTATGGAATCTGCATACGCACTTGCAAATATGGAAATTGCTAAAATTCGAAGAGAAAATAAAGATACACAGCGCCGTCGCGAAGACGAAGTGCGTCGCTCTGCCCCTGAATTTGCAGAGGTAGAGGCAAAACTTGCCGCAGGTGGACTGGCTCTCTCTAAAAGTGTATTATCAGGAAATGGCGATATTTCAAAAGTCAGAGAGCATATTGAGGCAGCACAGAGACAGAAAGCCACAATTTTGTCCCGCCTTTCTCTGCCGTCTGACTACCTTGACGAGATATATTCCTGCGCAGAGTGTCGTGATACAGGATTTACTGAGGACGGTAGCCGCTGCAAATGTCTTAAAAACATGGTCTCAAAATATATTGGCATAAACTCAAATCTGACCGATATGATGAGAGGTCAGACCTTTGATAAGTATGACCTTTCCTTCTTTGTAAATCAGCCTGATATTAAAGGGCATTCTGTTCTCTCTGTTATGAGGAACAATTTTGATAAAGCACAGATTTTTGCCGATACTTTTGATAAGTCGGGGGCAAATCTGTATATGTACGGCAGCGCAGGCACGGGCAAGACATATCTTTCCTCCTGCATTGCGAACAGGGCTCTCGAGCGGGGATTTTCTGTCTACTATCAATCGGCTTTTCAGTTGCTTGATATGTTTGAGAAGTTAAAGTTTAACCGCTACGACGAGGACGAGAGCTCAAACGCAGAGTATGCGGCAAAGTATACATACTCTGTTGATTTGTTAATAATTGACGATGTCGGCACCGAATTTGTTTCGTCATACTCCTCTGCTACTCTTTTTGATATAATCAATTCAAGGCTTATATCGGGCAAGAGTACGATTATCTCATCAAACCTCAGTCCCTCAAAGATTGATGAGACTTACGGTTCTCGTTTTGCGTCAAGAATTACAGGTTCTTATGATATTCTTGCATTTGTCGGAGCGGACCTGAGAAGAATAAAGAAATAACCTACGCAATACAGAAAGGACATAAGAATTATGAATGTTTTTCATAACTCGCAGGATGTTTTGTATCGCTCTCCCTTTGGAGCTGTACCCACAGAGTCGGAGGTTTCTCTAAGGCTTGATATAGCCTCTGATGTCTCTCCTGACTCTGTTTTTTTAAAGGTGCTCTCAAATGATGACTGCACCTTGGTTCCTATGCAGTCAAGATACCTGGACAATACTCATATCTATACCGCGACTATAAAGACGCCACACACTCCCTGCCTTTTGAGATATGGGTTTGTTATAAATTTAAACGGTCAAACATACTATTATTCAAACACAAGTGGCAAGGGCGGCATCGGCGATATAGCGCATACAGACGATTTTCCTCTTTATCAAATTACTGCGTATGACAAATCCTTCTGTGTTCCTGATTGGTTTGCCGGCAGAATTATGTATCAGATTTTTCCCGACAGATTCTGGGGCGAAGGCGAAATTACTAAAAAACGCGACGAATATATTATTCACTATGACCGACACGAAATGTTTTCTTTTAACCGCCATCCTTTTGAGGACGGACCTGCCTACAACGACTTTTATGGGGGAAACCTAAAGGGTATTATCAAAAAGCTGCCATATATCAAATCGCTTGGCGTCGGCGTGATATATTTAAACCCTATTTTTGACGCATATTCAAACCACAAATACGATACAGCAGATTACAAGAAAATTGACCCTATGTTTGGTAGCGAGGATGATTTTGTCGCGCTTTGCCGCGAGGCCAAAAAGCTTGATATAAATATAATATTAGATGGCGTCTTTAGCCACACGGGCGCAGACAGCATATACTTTAACAAATACAAATCCTACGGAAGTGGCGGAGCATATAACGATCCCCTGTCCCCCTACCGAAATTGGTACAAAATTGACAATTGGGGCAACTACGAAAGTTGGTGGGGCTGCAGCAATCTGCCAAATGTAAACGAGATGGATCCGTCATACCTTGACTATGTTCTGCTCGACGAGGATTCTGTTATCAAAAAATGGCTACGCCTTGGTGCGGCAGGATGGCGCCTTGATGTAGCCGATGAGCTTCCTGATGAATTTATTAAGATACTTCGCGAGGAGGTTAAAAAAGTTAAAGCTGACGCCGTCATAATAGGCGAGGTCTGGGAGGACGCCTCGAACAAGGTCGCGTATGGCCTCAAAAGAGAGTATCTACTCGGGCACGAGCTTGACAGCGTTATGAACTATCCTTTCAGGGACAGTATAACTGCATTTCTTATGGGACATATAGACGCAGAGGAGATGAACTCTACCCTGATGTCTATAATGGAAAATTATCCCCGTGAGGTTTTTTACTCCCTTATGAACCACATCGGCACCCACGACACCATGCGTATAAAGTCCCTTTTTGGCGAATTGCCCGAGGATTGCAAGGACGCAAAGCTCCCCTGGGGAATGGAAAGCCTTGCCACTTACCGCCTTATGTGTGCTGCGTTTATGCAGATGACATATCCGGGTGTGCCCTCAATTTATTATGGCGACGAAGTGGGTTTGCAAGGTGGCAAAGACCCTTACAACCGCGCTCCTTTTCCGTGGAGAAACATTGATTTCGGTCTTTTAGAACACTATCAAAAGCTTGGCGAATTAAGAAACAGTATTGCTGCGTTGCGGCGCGGCAAATATAAAACGCTGTACGCAAATGGCGATGTCTTTATCTTTGCAAGGTATTTTGAAGACGGCAAAGACGCTTTTGGCAACGCTGGTGACGGCAGTTTTGCCATATGTGCCATAAATCGCAGTTTTGAGGACAAGAAAATTCTGCTTGATGTTTCAGAGTTTGATTTTGATACACTCTGCGCAGGCATTGAAGAAGCTGAGGCAGTTTCTACTTGCAAAAACTCAATTGAAGTCTTGATTAAGCCTATAAAATGTAATATTGTATACTCAAAGGGCAGATGCTAGCACATCTGCCCTTTGAGTATACTTCTTGCCATTTCATTTCATTTATGATAAAATATATTTATACTCACCAGGAGGTGCAAGCAATGGATATTCGTTACATCATCTTTGATATGGACGGCGTTTTGATAAATTCAGAGCCTGTCTCTACAGGTGCTGCAAAAGAAGCTCTTGCTCTTTGCGGAATCGAGGCAACCATGTCAGACTTTGAGCCATATATTGGCGCCGGCGAGAAGCTCTTTATAACAGAAATTGCAAAAAAACATAACCTGTCAAACAAAGCAGACATGATGATTGACGCCATGTACGACTTTTATGAAAAACTTGCCACCACAGGCCTTGAGGTCTTTCCATCTGCGCTTCCTTTGATAAAAGCCTTGTCGGAGCAAGGCTACAAATTAGCGGTTGTCAGCAGCTCTGCAAAAAGAAGGCTGCTTTTCAACCTCAAAACCGCCGGAATTGACCTTGGTTATTTTGATGTAATTATTACAGGCAGCGATTTAGTAGAGAAGAAACCATCTCCCGCTCCTTATCTCGTAGCGGCAGAAAAGCTTGGCGCGGATAGTAGCGCCTGTCTTGTAATAGAGGATGCACTAAACGGCGTTATTTCTGCCAAGTCAGCCGGTATGACCTGCGTTGCGGTAACCACATCCTTTACAGAGAGCGACCTTAAAAAAGCTAACGCAGACTATGTTGTTGATGATATTATAGATGTATTGAGTTTATTGAACGGAGATTAACATATGTTTAGTATAATTTATGGCCTTGAGGGCTCTGACAGAGACGCCTTTGCTGAAAACAAAATTAAATCTGCGCTCGAGATTGGTAAAACATCATGGATTTTAGTTCCTGAACAGTTTTCAATGTCCACAGAGAGGTCGATGATAAAAAAATTTGGTATATCGGCTCAGTCTAATATAAAGGTAATAACCTTTTCGCGTCTATGCAATCTCGTCCTCTCATATGTTGGCCCTCTTCGAACACAATATATAAACGAGGCAGGACGACAGATTATTGCTGCGCGCACCATACGCGCGCTAAAGGGGCGTCTTGAAAAACTTGCTCCAAACCTTAATAAAAATGGTTTTTCTTCTACAATAGTTGACCTTGTATCAGAATTTAAACGATATGGCGTATCTCCTGATGCTCTCCTTTGTGCTGCAGAGGACGAAAATCCCGATTTTCTTGCAAAGATAAGGGATTTGTCTCTTATTACCAAAACATTTAACGAACTTTTAGAGAGCCATGCATCAGATGCAGACGACAACATCTCTATTATTCTTCCAAAAATAAAAGAGTGTAACTTTCTAAAAGGCGAGCTGTTTATAATGCATTTTCGCTCTTTTACACCAATTGAATACTCGGCAATCGGCGAGCTAATGAGGCTTATGGATGTCTGCGCCGTTATGTGCTGCGACAGTGTATCCTCTCCTTCTGCTCTTTTTGCGCCCGTGGCGGCTACATGTCGTACTCTTACAGATATTGCCGAATCAAACGATATAAAGTGTCTCCCCTCAATAAAAAGAGAGGCCCCTTTTGGCGACAGCGAGCTTTCTCATCTTTGTCACAACTTCTTTGCATCTCGCCCTGTGGCTTATCCGCATACGCCTGATAGTATAAAACTTTACCATGTTACAAATCGCTACAGAGAGGTCGAGGCGGCTGCTGATTTGATTTTGAAACTTTGCCGCACAGAAGGCAGGAAATTTTCTGACTTTCTTATTCTTGCGCGCAGCACCGCCGAGTACAACCGCATTATGCCCGCTATCTTTGAAAGCCGCGGCATAGATGTTTTTCTTGATACAAGAAGAAGTCTCCTGACAAAGCCCCTTGTTGTTATGCTGTGTGAAATTCTCGATATTTTAGCCTTTGGATATTCATACGACAGAGTCATGACACTTGCAAGAACAGGGCTTTGCGATGTTTCAGATAACGATGCAGATATGTTCGAAAACTACCTTCTCGCTACCTCTCCCTCACACGCAATGTGGGAGCAGGACAAATGGGAATACTGCCCGCGCGGCTACGATATTGATGTTATAAACCGCACAAGGGAGGCTATTTTAAAGCCTGTTTTAAACATTTCTTCAAAACTGTCAGGCAGAAAAAGTGCAAAAGAAATCTGCAATGCTATTCTTGACTATCTTAAAGAAGATAACACGCTTGGCAAAACCGACCAAATTAGTAGGAGTTTTGCCGAGCGCAATATGCCATATCTTTCAGAGGAATATCGTCAGGTATGGAATAGTGTAATTTCGATTATTTCGCAGATTTCCGTTTTGATGGATGACGAGGACATTACATACAAGGACTTTGCCGAACTCTTCAAAAACGCCTGCAGCGGAATTTCTGTCGGCATGACACCAAGAACACAAGGTAGTGTTATCTTTAGCCCAATTGACCTTTTTAGAAGCAGTAACACTCCTGTTGTAATCGTACTGGGCATGACAGACGGTGTTTTCCCTGCAAACCATACATCCGAGGGCCTCCTCTCTGATGCCGAACGCGAAACTCTTTATAAGCATGGAATTTCTCTTGCTCCCGGCGTGGCTTCAAAGCAAAACGAGGAACAACTTCTTATATACTCTGTTCTTACCGCTGCTAAGGAGAAGCTTTATCTATTCTCTCCTCTTGCCAGCAACGATGGAAAACAACTTGATGTATCGCCAATTGTCACGAAAATTCAGTCTAAAATATTTCCTTGTATTGTGCCGTATAACCCTGATGCCGATGGCGATATTTTGCACGACGCAGAGGGGAAACACGGTTCTTTTGAGGCTCTGTGTTCTCTTCTTGCAGACAATGGTGGCGGCAAAGACGGTCTGTCCTCTGTCGCAAGGGAGCTTTATTCCTTATTTGCTTCTGATAACGAATTCTCCTCTCAACTTGTGCAGGTTGAAAGAGCAATGCAAACAAAAGAACCTGAAAAAATCCCGCGTGCAGCGGTTGAAGCTATATATGGCAAGACGCTCTCTCTTAGTGTTTCAAGACTTGAGAAATATAATGCGTGTGCATTTTCATACTTTCTAAGTTATGGGCTTTTTTTGTCAGAGAGGGATAAATCAAGCATTGAGCCAAGAGGAATGGGAAATGTCCAGCATGCTGCTCTGTATGATTACTTCAGCGCAATTAAGGAAAAGGGCATTGATTACGCCGATATCACAAAAGAGGCTTGTTATCACGACATTTGCGAGCTTGTAAAAAAAGAGGCGATGGCAGAATCAGAGCTTCTTTACGAAAGCTCTGCCTATTACAAATATATTGTTTCAAGAATGCAGGGCATCGCATCAAGAACCGCATGGGAGGTTATAAAATTCTACCGCTCCAGCCTTTTCAGGCCTGTTGGATACGAAATCAGAATAGGCACAAACGGTCCAATCCCATCTATCACGATACAAAATGCCAACGGCGACAAAATTGCCTCGGTCAAAGGTATTATTGACCGTGCCGATGCGGCATTGATAGACGGCAAAACATATATAAGCATTGTTGACTATAAATCATCGCAAAAGACGCTTGACGCGCGTCTTTCTGCAGCAGGAGTTAACCTTCAGCCACTTTTATATTCAGACATTGTCTGCAAAAGGATGAACGCATCTCCCGCAGCAATGATTTATATGCAGATGACCGACCCGATAATAAGTGACTCTAAATTAAAATTTGACACCGATGCCGAAATTGAAAAGGCTGTTAATTCTGCTATTAAGCTTGGCGGGTGGCTAAACAATAACGCAAGCGTTATATCGGGCTACAGCTGCGGTGGAGAAAACAGTGAAAACTATCTTCCAAGCGGAAGTTCTTCGTTGGTTGAGGAATCCGAGTTACTCTCTCGTATTGCGGCGGCAAATAAAAAGATAAAAGAGTCTGCCATTGGAATTTATGAAGGAAACATAAAGGCAGAGCCGTACATAGACAACGGCTACAACGCATGTGAATACTGTCTCTTTGGCGGAATCTGCAACAAAAGAAAGGTAGATTGATTATGAAAACTTTTGTACTTGCAAGCAAAAACCAACACAAGGCCGACGAAATTAAAAAAATTCTTGGCGCTGACTTTGAGGTGATAACACAGACAGACGCCGGAGTCGGTGATATTGATATAATAGAAGACGGCGCAACTTTTGAGGAAAACGCTATAAAGAAAGCAGAAACCATTATGAGAATTACCGGTAAACCAACAATTGCCGATGACAGCGGTCTTTGCGTTGATTATTTAGGTGGAGCGCCCGGTCTTTATACCGCAAGATACGCAGGAGAAAACGCAACTGATGAAGACAACATCAACAAACTTCTCTCTGCAATGGAAGGTGCCGACATGACACAAAGAGACGCAAAGTTTGTTTGTGTTATTGCGCTTTGCTCTCCCAATACAGACCCAGTTACCTTTCGCGGTGAATGCGCAGGCAAGATTTCATTTTCTCCAATAGGAAACGCCGGCTTTGGCTATGACCCTGTTTTTTACATTCCCAGATACGACGCAACAATGGGGCAGCTTGAACCGCATATAAAAAATGCAATAAGCCACAGAAGCGATGCGCTTAGAAAATTTTCATCATTTATAAGAGAGAGGTAATAATCACAGAAACGGATTCCGCAGTTGTCAAAAACAACTGCTTACTACCCCTCAAGAGAAATAATCTTTTACAAACAAAAAGAGCACCCGAGGGGTGCTCTTTTTTCTTAAATTACTGCGGAAGTACACAGAGCAGTCTAATCTTGCCTTCTGACATATAAATCAAAATTTTGCTTGGCGTTGCATTTTCTGCGTATGATGTCAATCCCGCTATCGCCGAGATATAATCGCCCTCGTTTACTGCAAGTTCTCTGCCGCTTTCGTCATATACAAGCACAACCGCATCTTCAAAATCGTCAACATTAAAGCTAATTGCACTTGTAATATCATATTCATCATCAGCAGAAAGTTCTTCTGCTGCGATTGTAAGAGTTGCTTCATCTCTTGCAACTACACTTGCAAGGATTGCTACAAACTCTGCCTTAAACATATCAAGTTTCTGGTCTGCGTTTGTTGCCGCTTCTTCTACCGGGTCAAACTTAATACCAAACTCGTTTGTACCGTCCATATCATAGATCATGTACTCTTCCTCAACAAGGGTATATCCGTATCTATCTGTTCCTGCTCTAAATATATCACCCTTTTCGAGCTCGTCGGCAAAGCTGCCCGTCTCATCAGAAATCCACTCTGTGAATGAACCGCCTATTTTTTCATGCGTTGCCTTGTAGCCGGTTGCACGATACATAATAGAATCCTCTTGAGTGTTTTTAGACTCGTTCATTCCGGTAAGAACATATACTGGCGAGAGTGAATTTACTTCCTCTGAATTATCTGCGCCATATACAACTACTACCTTAGGTGCGTTTGTCGCAGATACATCAAATATCTCTACATTATAGTCAAGTCCGTTTTTAAAGCTCGATGAAACTGTCGATTTTCTAAATTCTCTGTATGCAGTTCTGTCAACGGGAACAGAAATTACAATTGAACTGCCAATGTTAATTCTTGCTCCGTCCTTTGTCAGAACCTTTGAGGAGCCTGTGAATGACATAGGATCATCTGCAGTAACATTTGCAAGAGTTGTCAGCTTGTCAGAAACAATCTCTCCGCCCTTTTCTACCGCTGTTGCAGTGATAATCTTGTTAAAAACATTCTTTCCGTCAACGCTTCTTGTGGTATACTTTACAAGCTGCTGAACCGCCTGCTTGCCGCTAAGACCGTTGTCTGCTGTGAGCACAAGCGCATCAACTACATCTGCCCCTGTCGGGCATGTGTCTCCATCAACAGTTGTGTTTTTGTATGTTCCATAATCCTCAAAAGTTCCTGATGTGTTTAAAACTCTAAATGTGACATTTCCGTCAAAGGAATCTCTTTCTTCGCTGTAGCCGACAATATATCCATATTTTACAGTCTCGGTTGTTACATTCTTTGTATACGCAACCAAATCACCGTTTATGTCAAAGAAGTATGTTCCCGCATCCTGTGTCTGTGGTTCCTCAAGAGCACCTTCTCCTCCAATCATCCAAGGAGCCGCTTTTGAATATACATATTCCTTCTTATCAATTGTAACACTTCTACCTGCGATTTTCTCAGTAACTGTTCCGCTTACCTTATCATTCAAAACAACCGCGCGTCTTATTGAGTTTCCTCCATTTTCGTTGCTCTCTGCGTAACATATAATATTACCTACAGAAATGGATGAAAATTCAATTTCCTCACCCTCTTTGTTTACAATAGAGAGCCTGCGATCTGTCAAGGTATTTAGTGTAAGCGTCTTGTCACTGGGCTCTGCAATCGCTCTTACAAGATTGTCAACAATCTTGTAATTAGCTGTGTCCTTGCTCGATACATAGTAAATCTCATATGCTGTCATGTCAATTACATCGTATCTGCCGTCACGGTTAGAATCAATAAGAGTAAGTGATCCAACCTCCGGGAACTTACCATCGCCAACAACCTCAGCAAAGCTACTCTCCTGTGCATCACTGCCGTAAAGCTTGCCATTATATATAACTACATTGTCCGGAGCAAGCGTTGCGCGCTTTTCCTTGCTGTCATCAAGGCTATTATAGTATATAATCTGGTTGTCATCGCTCTCGCGCATGTCCACATTGGATGCATTTATCATTATTGTTTCCGAACCCTGAAGAACGCTGAACATAAGTATACGATTGCCTGAACCATCCTCTACATAGTAAAACTCTATCTCATGTCCAATATAGTTCTTAAGGTCTGCATCAGAGGTAATATATGTGTGCACCTCATAATCATAAGACGATTCTTCCCTTGAGTAAATCTGGATTTCCTCATCACGCATATAAATATCAGATGATGCAAGGCTTGTTTCATTGTTAGAATAAATAATACCTCTGCACTTTGTGTATCCGAGGTAATCACTCAAAATTGTCTTGTTTGTTCTGTTTCCGTTTTCAACAATTTTTATCTCAAGGCTGTCGTACAAAAGCTGCGCTATGCACGCACGTGTTGCAGGGGTCTCAGTTGTACCAAGACCAGATGCATTCTTTGTAATTCCTGTCTGATTAGCAATCGTAATGTAGTTTGCATACCATGGTGATACAGAAACATCAACACCATCTCCGTATCCAAGGGTGCATACTATCATCTTTATTGCCTCTTCGTATGCAACATTTGCGTTAGGTCTGAATGTAGAATCCTCGTATCCATTTACTATGCCCATACCGTAAGCTGTGTTTATGTTGGGGATAGCCCAGTTGATAGAGGTGTCACTGTCTGCCACATCTACAAAAGGAAGGTCAGTAGCGTATGTTGAACCCATAGTACCAAAGTTCAGCGTTCTCATAAGCATCGCTGTAAACTCTGCTCTGGTAACATTTCTATCAGGACCAAATGTGCCATCGGGATATCCGTTAATAATTCCCATAATATTTAATGTGCTGACTGCATTATCATAACTCATGTCCGATGTAACATCTGAAAAACGAGTCTTTTCTGCCTCGTCGGCAGAAACAACTGTTACAAAGGATGAAATCATCATAACAAAAGCAAGTGCCATGCACAAAAATCTCTTTGTCTTTTTCATATAATAGCCTCCTTATATATTCCTGTTTAATTAGTCAAAAAACAAAAAACACTACACGATAATTTTATCATCTTACAGTTTAAAAGTCAATGCTTTGGGGCCTGTTAAACTCTTACAAATATGTAACGATTATGTTATTATTGTTTCTTTTTCCTCATGAAAGCGCCCTTTTCTACGCGCTTTGTTGTCCTTATGTACGCATCGCTCTGCGGTCGGTTTGCAATCTCCAGTTCTTCCCCGTTTGCATCTTCCATATATTCTATTTTTTGGGCAAAAAAACTTCCGTCAGGGCAAAGAAACTCTACCTCATCCCCTTTTATAAATCTGTTTTTCTGAACTACTCTGGCAACAGATTTGTTTTCGTCGTAATCCTCTACCACACCTACCATGTCATACTCTCGAATGTAAGAACTGCTTGCATAGTGTTGCTCACTTCCGCCAGGCTTTCCAAAATAGAATCCCTTTGTATAATCTCTGTGACTGACCTTCTTAAGTTCTTCCATCCACTGTGGGTCAAAGCTCCATCCGTCTGGGTCTTCCATATATTTATCAATCGCCCGTCTGTATGCAGAAATAACTGTTGCAACATAGAACTCCGACTTGACGCGACCCTCAATCTTAAAGCTTGTAAGTCCCGACTCTACAAGCTTGTCAATATGCTCTATCATACACAAATCTTTTGAGTTGTATATAAATGTTCCTCTCTCGTTTTCAAACACAGGCATATACTCGCCCGGACGCTTCTCCTCCATCAGATAATACTTCCATCTACAAGGGTGCGCACATGCGCCTGAGTTTCCATCCCTGCCCGTCATATAGTTGCTGAGCAAACAGCGTCCCGAGTAGGATATACACATCGCCCCATGAACAAACGCCTCAAGCTCAAGGTTGTTATCCGTCCTCTCGCGAATTTCCCTGATTTCCTCAAGAGACATCTCTCTTGCCAAAATCACGCGTTTTGCGCCCATTTCATACCATGTCTGTGCGCTTTTATAATTAACATTATTTGCCTGTGTACTTATGTGAATGTCAAGTCCGGGCGCAATCTCTTTTGTGACCGAGAATGTACCAAGGTCTGACAAAATCACGGCATCAATGCCGATATCTTTAACCTCTGCCAGATATCTTGCGTATTCGTCAATGTCAGAGTTGTGCGGAATAATATTTGCAGTAAGATATACCTTACGGCCTCTCTCTTTTGCAAATTCGATTCCCCTCTTCATGTCATCAATCGAAAAATTGTCCGCCGCCTGTCTCAAAGAGAATTCCTCTCCGCCTATGTATACAGCATCTGCGCCATATATTATTGCCGCCTTTAATTTGTCAAGATTGCCTGCCGGCGCAAGTAGCTCCGGCGCCTGAATAGTTTTTTTAGCATCCATTTCCTATTCTCCTTTATTTTAAAAAGCCGACGACACCTGTTGTGTCGTCGTCATACATCCATTTTATTCAAACTCAATGCCGACAAAGTCACAAATTCCGCGTGCTATACCCTCGGCAAACTCCTTGCGATACTTTCTGTCTGCAAGGTACTTGGCATCTTCTGCGTTATCAATAAACGCAGTCTCTACAAGGGCAGCAACCATGTTGGTGTTTCTAAGCACTGCATATCTTGCGCTCTTGACACCACGGTCTTTAAGTCCAACTTCATCAACCATTCCATCCTGAAGATACTGTGCAAACACCTTGCCGGCTCCGGAGCCTGTGCAATAGTATGTTTCTGTACCTGTTCCGCCTCCGGCGTTACAATGGATAGAAACAAACATGTCTGCACCCGAACGATTTGCTATTTCTGATCTACGCGCAAGAGAAGCGCTTACAGACTCCGTAGACACATTCTCCTTAAGCGAGTTTCTGGTCATTATAACATCAAATCCGTTTCTCTCAAGCATAGGCTTGAGTTCCTCTGCGATGTAATATGTAATATCCTGCTCATGAAGGCCATTGCCGGTGGCACCTGTATCAACACCGCTGAAGTTGTGTCCGGCGTCAATAACTATCAAGATACCCTCAGATGAGCCAATCGGAACATGCACATACTCAGGCTCCGGTTGTTCAGGGATGGTATATCCATCAGCCTTCTCGTCTTCTTCCATATATGTCTTGTAGTTCTCTCCATAATACTGATAATAGTTCCACTCTACATCCTCGGGGTCTGGCTCCCATATTTCTTCAGGCTCAAACTCAATCTTGGCAATTGTCTGCTGACCTGCAACTTCCTTGCCGGTGTTGCTTCCGCCTACATCAACCACATGACTAGCCGTCTTATCCTCGCCCTTTATCAGCATAGAATTATATACAACCTGCGCCACAAACGCACGGTCTGCAGGCTCTCCCACCTGGAAATCCGCACCATCTAACAAATGGTTCTTGCGCGCAACATTTACATAGCCCGAGTACCACATAGGACCAACCTTTGAGAGAGAGTCGTCTCCGATACCTGATGAACAGACAACCATTTTAACAGCCTGCTCGCATGTAACATTATTAGTCGGAGCAAAGCTTGTCGCATCCATACCGTTTACATATCCGTTCTCATAACAGAAAGAAATGTATCCCTCTGCCCAGTTTCCGCTTTTTACATCTTTAAAAGGTGTCGATGCTGTCTTGAAGTATGATGGGTTATAGTTGTTTGCTCTTGCAAGAAAAGCGCAAAACTCCGCACGAGTTGTGTTGTCGTTCGGAGCAAAAACGCCGTCGCCTCTGCCCTGGATTACACCCTCGTTGCTAAGCCTGTCAACTGCCTTATAATATGATGCGGTAATTGGCACATCCGAAAACTCCATGCCGAAAACAGAGCATGGCGCAGCAACAGTGATGATAAAAAGCATCACACACAAAGCCGCTGCTATAATACGATTATGCATTTAATCCACCTCAAAAAATCGATAATTAGTTGCTTGTTTGACAACAAGACATAGTGATTATACCACATTTTTGCCTCAAAATCAAGTCACGCCGTCGTTTTTTGGGTTTTTGTTTTTATTTTGTTCATTTTTTTGTTAAATATAAACAATTTCAGAGCCTCTGTAAACTCTCTGTAATACTTCTCATTTTTTGCTCTATAATGTGCTTGCAATAGAATTCTACCCTAAATATTGTGCTTATCAGAGTATGTCATGCCACAAAATAACCAGTTTATGTCATTTGTCCCTTTATTTTGGTAGCTTATTTTTTGTGCAGTTTTTTATACCAATTGACACTTTTTGTCAGTTATGTTATACTTTTGTAGCAGAGTATTTAAAATTACGCCGAAAGGAGCCGACAGATATGACTGAGCGAAGCAAATCTTGTTGTTTTACAGGGCACAGAGCTATCTCGCACGAGCACAAAGCCGTTTTGAACAAAAAACTGCCTTCCGTGATTGACAAACTTATTTCGCTTGGTGTAACCGTTTTTATTACGGGCGGTGCGCTCGGCTTTGATACTCTTGCTGCACAGGCGGTTTTAGATGCAAAAGAAAAATACCCGGAAATACGGCTTGTTCTTGCCCTGCCATGTAAAAATCAGGCTATAAATTGGAACAAGAGCCAGATATACACCTATAATAATATTTTAGAAAAATCAGACGAGGTTATCTATACGTCCGAGGAATATACTCCCGAATGTATGCGAAGGCGCAACAGATTTATGGTAGATAACAGTTCATACTGCGTCTTTTTTATGACCTCCCCCCGCGGCGGCACAGCTTATACCGTAAGGTACGCACTGGAAAAAAATTTAAATATGATAAATTCGATGACAGAGATATAAAAAAACACCCCGTATAAGGCGTGTTCTTAAGGACAGTAAAATGACAGAGTTATCCGAATGATAATTCTGTCATTTTTGTCACGTTGAAATGAGATTTTCTAATGAAATCGTGAGATTAGTTGACTTTTTAATC
>JAZLDW010000015.1:0-33326 GCA_045614945.1 Clostridia bacterium
CACTGTAGAACTTACAGTTCCTCTTACAGGCACAACTGATTACTATAATCTCACAGGTAAGAGCGCAACTGTTACATTTACTGTAGTTCCTGCAATAATTTCAGATTGCACAGTTACAGTAACTGGCAAGAACCCAAGCTCATCACCTGTATTTAAGATTACAATGCCTGAAGCTTCTCTTGCAACAGGTTACACAGGAACATTTGAGCTTGTAATTTCTGCAAATGGTGAAACATGGACAAAGACAGTTGCTGCATCTGAACTTGTAATCACAGCGGCAGATGGAACTGCAACAGTTACAATCCCTGCAGGTGTTGCATTTAAAGATATGTTGACAGACAATGCTATGGATGAAGCTGATACAAAGCTTGGTCTTGACGAAGCAGGTGAAGGATTCTCAGTTGGTGTTAAATACAATGATTCAGATCTTGTTTTTGCAGCGTCAACAATGACTTTAGTTGAATCAAAAACAAATGCAGGCGGTAGCAACCTCCCTGTAGGTAGTGATGATCCTGCTGGTCCTGAAATTCCTGTTGGTCCTCAGACGCCGGATGAACCGGAAAAACCTGAAGAACCTGAAGTTCCTGGTCCATTTGCTGATGTTCCCGGCGACCACTGGGCAGCGGATTACATCGAGGCACTTAAAGAAGCTGCTATCATTAACGGCGTAAATGATACAGACTTTGCTCCGGATGCATACATCACAAGAGCAGAATATGCTAAGATGGTTGCAATTGTATTTGGTCTTGAAGCAACTGATGCAGAGTCAGTATTCGTTGACTGCCCTGCAGATGCTTGGTTTACTCCATATGTAGCAGCAGCTACAGAGGCTGGTTATATCCTCGGTGTAAGTGCTACAGAGTTTGCTCCTGAAGACCTTATCACTCGTGAACAGGCTTGCGCAATTCTTGGTCGTGCACTCAACGCAACAAGCGATGTTGAACTTACATTCTCAGACGCTGCTGGTATTGACGATTATGCTAAGGGTTATGTTGCAGCTCTCGTAGAGTTAGGTCTTGTAAACGGCTACGCAGATGGCACATTTGCTCCTGATAACAACATCACAAGAGCAGAAGCTGCAAAAATTATTGCAGGTGCTTTCGTAATTAAGGGAGAGCTTCCTGAAAAAGAAGAAGTAGTTGAAGAAGAAGCAGCAACAGAAGAGCCTGCTGAAGAAACAACTGAAGAAGTTGTAGAAGAAGAAACTACAGAAGAAACAGCTGAGGAAGTTGTAGAAGGTGAAGCTACAGAAGAAACAGCTGAGGAAGTTGTAGAAGAAGAAACTACAGAAACAGAAGCTGAATAATCACAAAGCTTTATACAAAGCGGACTGGCAAATGCAAGACTGCTTTTTTTGTGTTGCAGAGATTGAGGAACGACACATAAGTCGTTCTCTGCGATTTCTCTCAGGATGACACAAGATAATGTGATTTTTTTGTTTCCTTTTTTTAAAAAAGGAAACAAAAAATAAAAATTGCTACTTTTTTTCGCTCAAAAAGAGGAAATCGCAAATAGGCGCCGAATTATAAAAGGATAGGATAAACTTAAAAAACAAAATTTGACCTGATAAGGAGGTTTGTTTATGCCAAACGAAATTTTTGATGAGTCAAAATTAAAAATTATTCCTGTTGAGCTAAACAGCGAAATGAAAAAATCCTACATAGATTATGCTATGTCAGTTATAGTTGGTCGTGCCCTGCCTGATGTGCGCGACGGTCTAAAACCTGTTCATAGGCGTATTTTGTATGCTATGTATGAAGATGGTTTTACGCCTGATAAAGAATATCGTAAGTGTGCAACCACAGTAGGTAATGTTCTTGGTAGATACCATCCGCATGGTGATGCATCGGTTTATGATGCCCTTGTTCGTATGGCGCAGGATTTCTCCATGCGATATCCGACAGTAGATGGTCATGGTAACTTCGGTTCAGTTGATGGCGACCCTGCGGCTGCATATCGTTATACTGAGTCGAGAATGTCAAAGTTGTCACTTAATATGTTGACAGACATCGAGAAGGACACGGTTGATTTTATGCCAAACTTTGACGAGACTAGAAAAGAGCCTGTCGTTCTTCCGTCAAGAATTCCGCATCTATTGGTAAACGGCTCAAACGGTATTGCGGTTGGTATGGCAACAAATATTCCTCCTCACAATCTCGGTGAGGTTATTGACGGAATCGTTGCACTTATTGACAACCCTAATATTTCGATTGATGAACTTATGGAGCATATTCCTGCGCCTGACTTTCCGACGGGTGGACTTATTATGGGTACTGCCGGAATTCGTGCCGCATACCACACTGGCAGAGGTAAACTCAGAGTTCGTGCAAGAGCCGAGATTCAGGACTGGAAGGAAAGCCGCCAGAGAATTGTTATAACAGAGATTCCTTATATGGTCAACAAGGCAAGACTTATCGAGAAGATTGCAGAGCTTGTGCATGACAAGAGGGTTGATGGAATTTCCGACCTTCGTGATGAGTCGGACCGTGATGGAATGAGAATCGTTGTGGAACTCAAACGCGATGCAAACGCGCAGATTGTATTAAATCAGCTTTATAAATATACGCAGCTTGAGGACACCTTCAGCGTAATTATGCTTGCTCTGGTTAATCAGACAGATCCGAGGGTACTTAACCTTAAGGAGGTTCTTGTTAATTATGTCAACTTTCAGAAGGATGTAATTGTAAGAAGAACCCGTTTTGACAAGAAGAAAGCAGAGGCAAGAGTACACATCCTGGAGGGTCTTAAGATTGCTCTTGATAACATAGACGAGGTAATAAGTGTTATTCGCAGCAGCTATAATGATGCAAAAGAGAAGTTGATAAATCGCTTTGAGCTTACCGACATTCAGGCACAGGCTATACTTGATATGCGTCTTGCCCGTCTTGCGGGAATGGAGCGCGAGAAAATCGAGGGTGAGTATAACGAGTTGATAAAACTTATTGCACATCTTGAAGATATACTCAATAGTGAGCAGATGGTACTTGATATTATCAAGGAAGAGCTCAGTGAGGTAAGCGCTAAATTTGGAGATTCAAGGCGAACAAGTGTAGAGCCTGTTGCAGACGACATTGATATTGAAGACCTGATTGAAGAAGAGGATAATGTAATAACACTTACACATCATGGTTATGTTAAGCGTCTTGCGGTTGATACCTACAGAAGCCAGAAGAGAGGCGGTAAGGGAATCATAGCTCTGCAGACCAAGGAAGAGGATTTTGTTCGCACAATGTTTATATCTTCTACTCATGCGCATATTCTTTTCTTTACCAACAAGGGAAGAATGTACAGAATAAAGGCGTATGAAATCCCGGAAGCCGGCAGACAGGCAAAGGGCACACCTATTATAAATCTTCTTGCGCTTGAGCAAGGCGAGAGCATTTCAGCGGTTATTCCGGTGAGAGAGTATGAAGATGGAAAGAGCCTGATTATGTGTACTCGTGCCGGCGTAATTAAGAAGACAGACCTCTCAGAGTACGAGAACGCACCAAAGGCAGGTAAGATTGCTATTCGTCTTGACGAGGGCGATGAGCTCATCGGCGTAAATATGACCGACGGCGAGAGTGATATATTTGTAGGATCACATCTTGGTAAGATTATTCGCTTTAGCGAAGAAGATGTCCGCAATATGGGCAGGGTTTCTCGTGGTGTGCGTGCAATGAAACTTACAGACGATGATTATATCGTTGGTATGTGTATAGCATCTGAGGGGGCGAAGCTTCTCACTGTCAGCGAAAACGGATATGGTAAGCGTACAGAACTTGATGAATACAAGTGCCAGAGCAGAGGCGGTAAGGGTATGATGACTTATCGTATCACTGAAGAAACCGGCGCCGTTGCGGGAATGCAGATTGTATCTTCTGAGGATGATATTATTCTTATCACATCAGAGGGTGTTATAATCCGCATGGATTCTGACGAAATCAGCACATACGGCAGGGTTACAAAGGGTGTACGCCTTATGAGACTTGGCGAGGATGTCAAGATTGTAACTGTTGCAATCGCAAAGAAAGAAAGCGATGATGATGTTGATTCAGATGAGGCTGTGGCAGAAAATCAGGAGAGCAACGAGCAATAATCGGAGGGATTGCTGAAAATGCAAAAACTACTAAGCAAAATTAGGCGTGCAGTCGATGACTATGATATGATTTCAGAGGGTGACAGAATTGCCGTCGGGGTATCCGGCGGCAAGGACAGTCTTACGCTTTTGTGCGGACTTGCAGCACTCAGGAGATTTTACCCCAAAAAGTTTGAGGTAGTAGCGGTTACGCTGGATATGGGATATGAGGGTGTAAGCTATGATGGCGTAAGAGCGCTGTGTGAAAAGCTGGATACTGAGTATGTTGTCAAAAAAACAGACATTGCAGAGATAATATTCGATGTAAGGAAAGAAAAAAATCCTTGCTCTTTGTGTGCAAAGATGCGTCGTGGTGGAGTTAATGACCTTGCGGTAGAGCATGGTTGCAACAAGGTTGCGCTCGGACATCACAACGAGGATGTTTTAGAGACATTTTTTCTCTCTCTGTTTTATGAGGGGCGTCTTGGATGCTTCTCGCCCATTACATATCTGTCAAGAAGGGACATTCATGTAATAAGACCTATTATTTATCTGCCCGAGGGGGATATAAAGGGTTTTTCAAAGAGAGAAAATCTGCCGATAGTTCACAATCCTTGCCCGATGGACGGAAAGTCAAAGCGGCAGGATATGAAGGACTTTATAAACGAAAAAATGAAATCAGACAAGTTTTTTAAAACAAAGGCAATGCATGCGATACAGACTGGCCTTCCTAACTGGAAAAGGAAGAGCGAGTAATTCAAAGCTCAATTTTAAAGGAGAATTTGATATGAAAAAAGTCAGAAAAGCAGTTATACCCGCGGCTGGATGGGGAACAAGATTTCTCCCTGCCACAAAGTCAACTCCGAAGGAGATGCTTCCTATCGTTGATACACCAACTATTCAGTACATAGTCGAAGAAGCTGTCAAATCGGGAATAGAGGAGATTTGTATAATTACAAGCCCTCATAAAAAAATTCTTGAAGACCATTTTGATCGCTCGCTCGAGCTTGAACATCTTTTAGAGAGAGACGGTAAGACAGAGCTTTACAATCAGGTTAAGCAGATAGGCGAACTTGCAAGAGTTGTGTCTATCAGACAGAAAGAGGCGCTTGGGCTTGGCCATGCAGTTGCCTGTGCCAGAGCATTCGTAGGGGATGAGCCATTTGCGGTGCTTCTAGGTGACGATGTAGTTTATAATGATGAAAGGCCTTGCATCGGTCAGCTTATAGATGTGTATAACGAGTATGGTAAGTCGGTTCTCGGTGTGCAGACTGTTGCACCTGAGAATATCCATAAATACGGATGTGTAGACGGCGAAAAGATTGGGGATAGGACATACACTGTAAATGGTATGGTTGAAAAGCCAAAAAGGGAAGAGGCGCCGAGCAATGTTGCGGTACTTGGCAGATATGTTATAACTCCTGAGATTTTTGACCACCTTGCAAAGACAAAAGCGGGAGCCGGAGGCGAAATTCAGCTTACCGATGCACTTTGTACACTTGCGAGGGAGCAGGGCATGTATGCATACGACTTTGAAGGCAGAAGATATGATGTCGGAGACAAGCAGGGATTTTTGCAGGCGACGGTTGAATATGCACTCAGACGCGAAGATTTGAAGCAAGAGTTTTCAGAATATTTAAGAGGTATAATTAAATAGTAAAAAAGACCTTTATCTGACATATTAGATAAAGGTCTTTTTATCTGTGAAGCAAAGATAAAAATTGTGTTACTTTTATCTTACGAGGTTTACAATTGAAATGTTATAAGGTATAATATATAATAATATAAAATGACGCGTATTGTACCATTGAGGGCGAAAGGAGGCGGGTTTAGATGTCAGAGCATAACGGAAAAAACGGCGAAAAAGCCGTAAAAACCATAAGCGTTATGGCAATAATAATTTTAGTGGCAAAAGTTATGGGACTTTTGCGCGAGATGCTTGTTGCAAATATTTATGGACAGGGCATTGAATCTGACATAATAAATACTGCTACACATATTCCGCTTCTTTTTTTTGATATGGTGCTTGGTGTTGCCATACTTTCTACTTTTGTACCTGTGTTTAACAAGTACATTGCAAAAGAGGGAAAGGGTGCAGCGATGGAGTTTGCAAATAACTTTGCGACCATTGTGGGTCTTATCGCAACATTAGTGGCAGGGCTTGGTATAATCTTTGCCGAGCCACTTGTGAGGGTTATGGTACCCGGATATTGTGCAGTTGCAGGTAAAATCGAGCAGACGGCGATGTTGCTTCGCATTTTGTTCCCATCTATAGTGTTTACAGCTATGGCGTATGTTGCGGTTGGAATTTTGCAATCGTTTGGAGAATTTACGATTCCCTCACTTATAAGCGTGGTTTCAAACGGAGTTATGATACTGTATCTGCTTATATTTAAGGATAGGCTTGGTCTTGTCGGGGTTGCAGTTTCGATGCTTGTCGCGTGGGTGATGCAGCTGGTTATTCAGATTCCACATCTTATAAGGTTTGGGTGCAGATATAAATTTAGGTTTGATATAAAAGATGCCGGAATAAAAGCATCAGCACTTATTGCACTTCCTGTGCTTATCAGCTCGTGGGTGCAACCGATTTGTAATGTAATAAATATGTCGTTTGGTTCAAGACTCGGAGACGGAGCGGTTTCTGCTCTTGGGTGGGCAAACAAAATATATATAATAATGGTTGGCGTGTTTGCCTATGCTATTACAAATTTTATTTTTCCGAAACTGTCAAGGCTAAGCACTGACGACTGTGCAGATGAATTTGCCCAAAACACACGGCAGTCAATCGGCTACATTGTGTTTATAATTGCAATTGTGTGTGCGCTTTTTCTTGCTCTGCCAAGACCTATAATCAGTCTTGTATTTGAAAGAGGCGCATTTACATCCGATGCTGCAAAGGTTACGGGAGAGGCTTTGTTCTTTTATTCGTTCGGCATGATAGGCTACGCAATATGTGAGGTTTTAAACAAGAGTTTTTATGCATTATCCGACGGAAGAACTCCGATGATTACATCAATTACGGGAATATTAGTAAACTTTCTTGCAGCGGCATTGTTTGTCGGTGGGTTTAAAATGAAGGTAGGCGGTCTCGCACTTGCAAGTGCGATAAGCTCAACTTTTATTGCTGGGTGCCTTCTGATTATGATAAACAAACGCCGAAGCGGTGTTATTACAAAATACTTTTTGCTAAATGGTGTAAAAATATTGATTTGTGCTGTTGCGGCATATTTTGTAGCAAAGAGCGTTGATGTATTTGCTGCAAATTTTGGAAAAGGTGCGGTTATGACATTTTTGCGTTTGTGTGTTTGTGCAGCACCTGCGATGCTTGTATACTTTTCAGCGGCGTACATTCTTGGCGTAAGTGAAATGCGTGTTGCGGTAGATAAACTTTTAAAGAAATAAAAGGAGGTTATCCCATGAGAGAAAACATCGGATGTTTTGAAGCGGCATGGCTTTTTATTTGGAATATTATAAAAAACTCTGTGATATATAAAATCATTACAAGGATATACAGTGAAATTTCAACCTCCTGGCAAAAGAGTGCAATTGGCGGTTTCTTTCGTCGTACACACTTTGGTGAGGGGACGATAGAAAAAAGTATTGCATGCAGAATTGCAAGAAGCCCGTTTACATTTGTTGAATTTTTGCAAAAGAAATATGCAAAAAAATTATCTGCGGTGATAGATGAGAGTATTTTTTTCAATATTTGCCGTGTATATCTTAACAATATTATGGCGATAAATCTAAGGTTTATTGGCGTGACTATGGTATCTGCGTCGATTGGGATATTAGTGGGGCAGATTGCGCGCGGAGGGTTTTCAATCTATACAGTTGTTGCGGCAGTAATCGGTATAGTAATTTCTCTGTTTGATATAAATGTGACTGAGTACTTAAAAGGATCCATTTTTGTTATGCTTGTCTGCAATCTTTTAGGTATAGAAGCAGACTTTAACTGGTTTGACAGGCGCTATACACACGGCAGAGGACGTCTTATAACAGGCGTGGCAGCAGGACTTGTCCTTGGGCTGATTGGCGGTTTTGTGTCACCGGTTCTTACCCCTCTTGCAATTGTTGCAATAGCGGGACTTATGCTTGTGATTGAGCATCCATGTATCAGTGCTTTTCTTATTGTGTTTGCAGCGCCTATAGTTCCAACGATGGTGGCTGCAGGCTTTGCGGTGCTTTGTATATTCGCGATGATTGCCCATGCGATTACCCACGAGGGATTTAAATTTAAGTTTGATGGCGTTGGCTTTTTTATAATTGTATTTATTGCAATATATGTTGTTGCGGCGATGACATCGTTTGCGCCTGTGAAGAGTTTTAGTATCTGGGCGATATATTTTGTTTTCATGGCTGTATACTTTGCCATAATTAACTTCGTGAATTCAAAAAAAGCTCTTATGAATCTTGTGACAACATTTGTAATATCGGGATTTTTGGTGTGCCTTTATGGTATAATGCAGTATTTGTTTGGTTGGGATACCGCGCAGGCGTGGATGGACGAAGAGATGTTTGAGGATATAAAGATGAGAATTTACTCAACGCTTGGCAACCCCAATGTGCTTGGCGAGTATATTCTGCTTGTTCTTCCGGCATCAATTGGTCTTATGTGGACAACAAAAAAGACCTGTGCAAAAATTGTATATGCAGGGATTTCGGCCCTTATGTTTGCTGCCCTGATACTGACATTTTCAAGAGGCTGCTGGATAGGAATTATGGCAGCGGCGGCAGTGTTTATAACATTTGCGGCAGGTAAACTATGGGGACTTGGTCTTATCGCTTTGCCAATAATACCAATGATATTGCCCGAGAGTATAATTAACAGATTTTCAAGCATTGGTGATATGAAGGATTCGTCCACGTCCTATAGAGTATATATCTGGATGGGAACTCTTGCAATGATGCGCGATTTTTGGGTCTCAGGTATTGGCATGGGTCAGGAAGCGTTTACGCAGGTTTATCCATTTTATTCATACAATGGAGTTGTTGCCCCACATTCGCACAACCTGTTTTTGCAGATTCTTGTAGAATCAGGAGTCGCTGGCATATTGGTATTTGCAATCATTCTTATTTTGTTTATTAAAAGGGTAATAGTTGGATATCAGTTCGGTGGCAAAGGAGACGCATTGTCAACCCTTATGACTGCGCTAACTGCAGGAATTTGTGGATTTTTGGTTCAGGGTATGTTTGACAATTGTTTCTATAACTACAGAGTAATGCTTGTATTCTGGTGTACTCTTGCAATTGGCAGAGCTTGTGTATATGTTGCTGAGCAAAGGAGGGCGAATGTATGATAAAGGTAATTGAGGTTTCGTCTGATTCCAACATAGGTGGAGCGGGCAAGTGTATACTTACTTTTCTAAAAACATTTGACAGAGAGAAATTTGATGTAAGCGTTGTATTGCCAAGAAACAGCCTTTTAAAAGCGGAGGCAGAGAAATACAACGCAAAAATATACGAGCTGGATAACCTTGCAGAGAAATCGCTTGATGTCAAGGCAGTTTCAGAACTGAAAAAGCTTTTTAAGGAATTAAACCCTGATATTGTCCATACTCATGCAAGTATGTCGGCAAGAATTGCGGCAAAACTGTGTGGAATAAAAACAATCTACACGCGTCACAGTGTGTTTCCGCCATCTAAAGTGATTTCAAAAGGAATTGGGAAGATTGTAAACGGATTTGTCAACAATTGTACCGCCGATAGCATTATTGCAGTTGCAGAGGCGGCAAAGCAGAACCTGACAGACACGGGAGTTAGCGCAAAGAAGATAGAGGTTGTGCTTAACGGAGTTGATTCTTTAGTGCCCTACAGCGCAGAAAAGGTTGTGGAGATAAGGCGCGGTTATGGAATAAATGAGGGCGAAAGAGTCGCAGTTATGGCGGCAAGACTTAATATCGTAAAGGGTCATAAATATTTTGTTGAGGCGGCAAAGATTTTAAGAGACCGAGGGATTGCGGCAAAGTTCCTGATAGCTGGCGTAGGAGAGGTAGAGCAGGAACTAAAAAAACAGATTGAAAAAGAGAATCTATCTGACACAGTGATTATGCTTGGATTTTTGCAGGATGTAGAGCCGCTTATGAATGTTATGGATGTTCAGGTCAATTGCTCTTTTGGCACAGAGGCAACAAGCCTGGCTTTGCTTGAGGGCATGAGCCTTGGAAAACCCGCAGTTGTAACTGATTTTGGAGGAAACCCAGGGGTAATAAAGGATGGCGTAAACGGGTTTTTAACGCCAACTCATGACGCTGTTTCCCTTGCAGATGCGCTTGAAAAATTATTCTGTGATGAAGCTTTGTACGATGAGATAAGCGAAAATTGCAAGAAAATCTACAAGGAGAACTTTACTGCAGAGGTTAACACGAGAAGAATAGAAGAGATATATAAAAAGACTCTTTTGAAATAATAGAAGGATGTATCGTTTGATATAATCAGGAGGAAAAAGATGGAGAACAAAAAAATAAAGTTTAATGGTATGGATTTGTTTATTATCATTGTTGCTGTGGCAGTTGTTGCTGCGGGGGCTTATTTTCTTTGTGCAAGAGGGGGCTCAACAGCGGTTGTAACACAGGAAAATGTTTTGGTCAGAACGACGGTAGAACTTGATATGCAGAACAAAGAGTTCGCTGAACTTGTAAAGGTAGGCGAAAAGGCGGTAATTGGTGAAAAAGAAAAAATGATGACTGTAGTTGAGAGTGTAGAGATTGTCCCTGCAACAGATAAAGGATATGATATAATTGAGGGGCGTGTTTTGCGCGCAGAGGTCCCTGATAAATATGATGTAAAAATTACACTCGTCGGTGATGGAACTGAAAATGATAGGGATATCATGATAAATGGGAATTCACTTAAAGTTGGACAGAAGGTAGTTGTCAGCAGCAGAGATTTTGCTGGAGAAGGATACATCATCGGGCTTGAGACCGAGGCAAAAAACTAATTCCGCAGGGGGTGTAAATTGTGATTATAAACAAAGAAGGAAAACTTTTTGGAAAGATAAGTGTTATAGACATAGCGGTTGTGCTTATAATTGTAACTCTTGCAGTTGGAATATACAGCCGATTTGCAACGGGCAACGAAACGATTGCGACATCGGGCGAGAAAATTACATGTACATTCTTTGTCAAGAATCTGCGTATGTGTACGGTAGATGCTCTAAAAAAAGGTGGTCCTCTGTATGACAAGGTGTCAAAGGAATACATTGGTGAGATTACAGATGTTACTTATACTGGTGGAGAATATCAGGTAAACATGGCAGATGGAACCTTTCTGAACCTTGTGCCTGAGGAGAGGTACAATACCTATGTAACAGTTGAGTTTAGTGGAAAAATCGGCGACATTGGATATTACACCGCTGCGAATAAGTATCTCGCTCCGGGCACATCTGTGATAATAAGTTCAAAATATGCACAATGTGAGAGCGATGTATACTCAATTGGCCCTATAGAATAAAGGCGGTGAAGCAAAATGTTTCTTGCAGATGGTTGGGAGGATTACAGAATAATAGATTGTTCGGATGGCGAAAAGATAGAGTATTGGGCAGATAAGATACTTGTTCGCCCTGATCCGCAGATTGTGTGGAAGTCAGATAAGTCCGCGCGTGAGTGGAGGATGGCAGATGCCCGCTACAACCGCAGTAAAACCGGTGGCGGAAGTTGGCAATGCTATAAAAAGCTGCCCGAGTCATGGACTGTGAAATACAAAAACCTGACATTTGGTATAAAACCGATGGGCTTTAAGCATACGGGATTGTTTCCTGAGCAGGCGGCAAACTGGGATTGGTTTTCTGACCTTATCGCAAGAGAGGAAAGAGAAATAAGTGTGCTTAACCTCTTTGCGTATACGGGTGGCGCGACAGTTGCTGCGGCATCGGCAGGTGCAAAGGTTTGCCATGTGGATGCATCAAAGGGTATGGTAGCATGGGCAAAAGAAAACGCGGCGTTGTCGGGCCTTTTGGATCATCCGATACGATATATAGTAGATGATGTAAAGAAATTTGTACAGAGAGAACTTCGTCGCGGAAACAAGTACGATGCAATAATAATGGACCCCCCATCCTATGGAAGAGGACCATCGGGTGAACTATGGAAGATTGAGGATGAGATTTATGATTTGATAGAACTTTGCACTCAGCTTCTTGGTAATAACCCATTATTCTTTTTAATAAATTCCTATACGACGGGTTTTTCGTGCAGTGTAGTTAAAAATATCTGTAAATTGACAATTGAGAAAAAGTTTGGTGGCAGAATAACAGCTGACGAGGTCGGCTTGCCGATAGAAAAGAGCAACCTTGTTCTTCCGTGCGGATATAGCGTCAGATGGCAAAGGTGAACGGAGGTAAAACCGTGGACAGTAGAACTTCAGACAAAATAATATCAATAGAAAATGTATCTTTTGAATATAAAAACGAGGAGACGGGAGAGACCCATCCTGTATTAAACGGTGTCTGCGCCAGCATAAGAGAAGGTGAGTTTCTTGCGATTTTAGGGCATAACGGCTCGGGCAAATCAACTCTTGCAAAGCATCTTAATGCTATTTTAGTGCCTACGGCGGGACGGGTTGTGGTTGATGGAATTGACACCGCCGACGAGAAAAATCTTTTTGAAATCCGTCGCAGAGTGGGTATGGTTTTCCAAAATCCTGATAATCAGATGGTAGCAAACATAGTAGAAGAAGATGTGGCGTTTGCCCCTGAGAATTTAGGTGTACCAAGAGATGAACTTCGTCTTAGGGTGGATGAGGCGCTATCGTCTGTAAACATGTCGCAGTTTGCAACACATGCACCACATATGCTCTCGGGTGGACAAAAGCAAAGAATTGCAATAGCGGGTGTGCTTGCGATGCAACCTGAAATTCTTGTTCTGGACGAGCCGACAGCGATGCTTGACCCTGTGGGGCGCAGCGAGATTGTTGGTACAATAAAACACCTTAACCGCGAAAAGGGCATGACTGTTGTGCTGATTACACATTACATGGAAGAAGCGGCAGAAGCGGACAGAGTTATAGTAATGAATGACGGTAAAATAGAGATGGAGGGAAAACCTGTTGAGATATTTTCCCGTGTTGAAAAAATGAAAGCCCTTGGACTTGATACCCCTCAAGCTACAGAACTTGCATATCTTCTTGGCAAACAAGGGTTTGAGATTGATAATAATATTTTAACTGTTAATGAGTGTGTTGACAAAATAATGGAACTGACAGAACGATAAGGTGATTTTATGATAAAGCTTAAGGATATAAGCTATGTTTACATGCAGGGTGGACCTTTTGAAAAAAAGGCACTTGATAAAGTTAATATAGAAATAGGTAAGGGCGAGTTCGTTGGGCTAATTGGGCATACGGGCTCGGGCAAGTCTACTCTGATACAGCTGTTTAATGGACTTTTAAAGCCGAGTGAGGGAGAAATAACGGTCGATGGATTATGCATTACAGATAAAAAGGTTAAGATGAGGAATGTAAGATTTAATGTCGGCCTTGTTATGCAGTATCCTGAGTATCAGTTGTTTGAAGAGACCGTATACAAGGATATCGCGTTTGGACCATCAAATATGGGGTTGTCCGAGGACGAGATAAAAAGGAGAGTTGAGTTTTCGTCAAATATGGTAGGGCTCTCACCCGAAATTCTTAAAAAATCTCCGTTTGATTTATCGGGCGGACAGAAGAGAAGAGTGGCAATAGCAGGAGTGCTCGCGATGGAACCCAAGGTCTTAATCCTTGATGAGCCAACTGCAGGTCTTGATCCTGCGGGAAGAGACGAAATTCTCTTTAAGATAAAGGATATGCATGAGAGAATGGGTATCACGGTTATTCTTGTATCGCATAGCATGGAGGATGTCGCAAAACTGGCAGATAGGATTCTTGTAATGAATCATGGTGCGGTAGAAATGTTTGATACACCCGAAAATGTTTTTGCCAAGGCAGACAGACTTAAAGAAATCGGACTTAATGTTCCGCAGATTACAAAGATTACACAAGAGCTTCGAGCAAGGGGTTTGCCTATAAAAGAGGGAATATACACAGTTGAGGAAGCGGTTTATTATATAAGCAAAGCCCTTGGGGAGAGGGGGAGAGTAAAATGCTGAAGGATATAACTCTTGGTCAATACTTCCCCGGGGATACAGCAATACATCGTCTTGACCCAAGGACAAAAATACTTGCAATGCTTTTCTACATAGCAATAACATTTTGTGTAAATAGCTATGCTGCGTATGTTGCCATTGCAATATTTGTTGGAGGATGTATATATATATCAAGGATTCCGTTTGTATATGTAATAAAAGGATTAAAGCCAATTGTTTTATTTATAGTTATAACAGGATTTTTTAACCTGTTTCTGACAAGCGGTGAGGTCGTATGGCAGTGGGGTGGGATTAAAATAACCCATGAGGGAATAAGATTTGCAGTATTTATGGTACTGAGACTGACATTTTTGGTGCTGGGCACATCGCTTCTTACACTTACTACATCGCCGATATCCTTAACTGATGGAATGGAGAATTTGCTCAGGCCATTTGCAAAATTTGGTGTGCCTACGCACGAGATTTCTATGATGATGTCGATTGCGCTGAGGTTTATTCCGACGCTTATGGAAGAGACAGATAAGATAATGAAGGCACAGGCGGCAAGAGGTGCAGATTTTGAGTCGGGCAATCTTGTGCAGAGGGCAAAAGCTATGGTGCCTATATTAGTACCACTGTTTATAAGCGCATTTCGTCGTGCCGACGAACTTGCAATGGCGATGGAATGTCGATGCTATCGTGGAGGCGCGGAGAGGACAAGTCTTAATGAGTTAAAGTATGGTGTGTGCGATATTTGCGCTGCAGGAACTGTTTTACTTCTTCTGGCAGCAGTAATATTGCTGAACATCTTTGCGGTGTAAACTGAGAGGAATCTTTATGAAAAATATAGCGATGAGGCTGATTTATGATGGCAGCAAATATCATGGATGGCAGTATCAGAAAAACGGAATAACGGTTCAGCAGACGCTTGAAGAAGCGTTGTCGGACATAACAGGAGAAGAGATAAAGGTTACCGGTTGCAGCCGTACGGATGCGGGCGTGCATGCTCTTGATTATGTTATGAACTTTGTGACAAACACAAGTATACCGACTGATAAACTACCTTATGCACTCAATTACAGGTTAAATAATGATATTGTTGCGCTTGATGCGTGGGAGGCGGATGCTGACTTTAGCGCAAGGTTCTCGTCAAAAGGGAAAAGATATATCTATAAGATATGGAATGGTAAAATACGAAATCCGTTTTTTGTAGGATACAGCTGGTATCTGCCATATAACTTAGAAAGAGATATGATGACAGAAGCGGCGAAGTATTTTGTTGGAACACATGATTTTTCCGCGTTTATGGCAGTAGGAGGAAGTCAAAAAACCACAGTCAGAACGATAAGAGAGTGCAGCGTTGAATTTGATAATGATCACAGTGAACTTATAATCGTAACGGTTGAAGCAGATGCGTTTCTTTATAACATGGTGAGGATTATTACAGGGACAATTGTAGAAGCAGGTTTTGGAAAAATTCTGCCGGAAGATATTCCACAGATTATTAGTAGCTGTGATCGTCGCAGAAGTGGTGCTACTGCACCGCCAGAGGGACTGTTTCTTAAAAAAGTTTACTACTGATATATCAGAGAGGAATGAACAGACGTGAGACAAAATAAATATATAGAGAAGACAAAGAAGTATGCAGAGGCGGCGAAGGGGTTTTTGCGCTCTGTTTTTGGTAAGTCTGCGTCTGTTAAAATAGGTGGAAAACGCAGAGTATTTTACCCTGCAAAGCTTATGGTTGCGATAATTATTGCGCTTGTACTTGTTTCGTTTGTGGTCTCGCGGATAACGACGGACATAAATTCAGGACAGGTTAAGATTTCATTTGATATGGGCAATCAGTACAGAACATGTTCGATGGGAGAAGATTTTCTAATCTATAACAATAGCGGCATAAAGTCGATAAGTTCAAGCGGAAAGGTTAAGTGGGAGATAAAAGAGGTTTTGTCAACCCCTCTTTTAGAGGTTGGCGGAGACTATGTTTTGCTGTCAGACCTTGCAGGTAATCATTTTGCTGCAAGTTATAAAAAAGGAAAGAAATTAAATGATTTTAAAATAGAAAACGACATTATATCAGCCAAAATTACAAAGAGCGGACATGTTGCTTTTGCAACTGATACCGACGGATACAAAGGCCGTGTTACAGTGTTTAACAAGAACGGCAAGGAAGTATACGTGTGGAACAGCGGAAGCGGATACATCTCAGACATTGAGATTAGCAACAACGGACGGTATCTGGTAGTTGCACAACTTATCAGCGACGGAAGCTGCGCCGACACAAGAATACAGTTTATAGATGTGCGCAGGGGAGAGGTTGTTGCGATGGTTAACAGACCGGGCGAGGTTGCTGTCGACATGAACTTTCTGGCAAACAACAAGCTTGTAGTTGTTACGGACAATCACATACTGGGCTATACAAATCGAGGAAGAGAAAGGTTCAGTATTTCGCTTGTAGGGAAGAGCCCGTCTCTCTATAGCATAGATACAGAGGATACGATTGGTGTTGTAACTCTAGACAAGCATGGTAATTCTGTACTTGAACTTTATTCTGCATCAGGCAGACTGCGTGGCCAATACACCGCATCTGGAGACATAAGGGCAATATCAATCAGCGAAAAATCTGCAGTTGTTGCCCAGCAGAGAGGACTTACAAGAGTAAATGCCAGAGGAAAGGAAAAGACCACTCTTCGTGTTGACCACGATATAAAGGATATAGGATATTATGGAAGGGACCGCAGAGTCCTGGCGGTTGGTTCTTCGCAGGCAGAAACCTTAAGTATAAGATAAAGGCGGAGGTGAACTTCATGACCCTTAACTATATAGATATAGTTGTAGTTGTAATCATTGCGTTTTTTTCAGCATGGGGTTATAAAAGAGGGTTTGTGAAATCTATAGTTGGCATTTTGTCACTTGCAACATCATTTATTCTTGCATGGCTGATGTATCCGATAATTTCGCAATTGCTCGAAACATTTGGCGTAAAGACTGCAATATATGAAAGCATACAAAATGTTTTATATGAGAATATGCAAAACAACAGCATTGAAACTCTGCCAAAGTTTTTACAAAATGCAGTAATACAGGGACAACAGGGGATAGTAGATAGCGCAGCACTTGGTGCTGCAAAGATGGTTTTAGATATAGCGTCATTTATTGTAGTGTTGATATTATCAAGGGTAATAATATGGATCGCGAAAAAACTGTTGATTGTTGTGTCTCAAATGCCAATAATTAGTTTTTTTAATCGTGTTGCAGGACTGATGCTTGGTGCGATTGAGGGTGTAATGATTGTATTTATACTCTTTACGGTGGTGTTTGCCATAAGCCCGCTCCGAGATAATGTAGGAATAGTTGAGGCGATAAATACATCGACGGTGGCAAAGTCTCTTTATGAGGCAAACCCAATTGTAGATATTTTTGATTCTGGCGATGAGGAAGAGTTCCAATCGCAAGACAACGGAGAATAATTATGGAAAATTTACATCTTGAAAAATTAAAGATAACTGAGCTCAGGCAAATGGCAAAAGATGCCGGCATAAAGGGTGTTGCCACGATGAAGAAACAGGAACTTATTCAAAAAATTTTGCAGCTGCAAAGTGATAAAGATATACAGAATAAACCTGATCAAAAAGAGAAGAATATAAAAGAGGGCAGACTTCATGGCGATGAGGAAACCACAGAGTACACCGATCCTGTTCGCCGTACGAATCTTATGAGTGGTGTGCTTGAGGTTATGGCAGACGGATATGGATTTTTAAGAAGCGACAACTATCAGTCAGGCGAGAGAGATGTGTATGTGTCACAAAATCTTATTCGTAGATTTAATTTAAAAACAGGAGATTTTATAACAGGCAACAGTCGTATGCAACGAGAGGGTGAAAAATATCAAGCGCTTTTGTATGTGCAGAGCGTAAACGATGACCCGATTGATGTTGCAATACACAGAAAGCCTTTTGACGAATTGACGCCCATTTACCCGAATGAGAGACTTTATCTTGAAAGAAAAGGAACGAACAATTATGCGATGCGCCTGATTGATTTGATTGCACCTGTCGGAAAGGGGCAAAGGGGTATTATAGTTGCCCCTCCAAAAGCGGGGAAAACAACGCTTTTAAAGAGTATTGCCAACAGTATTACAGAGGCGAATCCTGATGTGTGTCTGATTGTGCTTCTTATAGACGAGCGTCCGGAAGAGGTAACCGATATGCAAAGGAGCATAAAGGGAGATGTTATATTCTCTACTTTTGACGAGGAACCGCAGAATCACGCCAAGGTGGCAGAGATTGTTTTAGAAAGAGCAAAGAGACTTGTAGAGCATAAAAGAGATGTGGTTATACTTCTTGACAGCATTACAAGGCTTGCAAGGGCGTACAACCTTGTTGTAAATCCGTCGGGCAGAACGCTCTCGGGCGGACTTGACCCCGGAGCACTTTATCGTCCTAAGAGATTTTTTGGAGCAGCGAGAAACATTGAAGAAGGTGGAAGTCTTACCATTCTGGCGACAGCTCTTGTTGAAACGGGAAGTCGTATGGATGATGTTATTTTTGAAGAGTTTAAGGGAACGGGAAACATGGAGGTTCATCTTGACAGACATCTTCAGGAAAAGAGAATCTTTCCTGCTATTGATATTGCAAAATCAGGCACAAGAAAAGAAGAATTACTGATGAGCAAGCCAGAGCTTGAAACGATGTGGCGTCTGCGCAAGGCGCTTTCGGATAGGCCATCGAGTGAGGTAACCGAGAATATTATAAGTGGGATTGTCAGAACGAGGACCAACGAAGAATTTATAGAAAATGCCGGAGGGGTTTTTGGAGACTATGAAAAAAAACTGTATTAAGATTTTATCATTTATAATAGTTATATCTTTTGTGCTTTCGTGCGCGCCGGTGTCGGCGGCTACAAAGACTCCGGAGTGGCTTGAGCGTTTGAACGGAAAGTTTGAAACCGAGCCTGAGGCGGAGATAAAGGCAGAAGCTGAACCGGAGGTTGAACTTACAGAAGAAGAAAAGGCGCTTAAGCAGTGGAAGGAAAAGAAAAAGAACACGGTAGTTCCGATTCTTCTTTATCATCATATTACAACCGAGGAATTTAGCCATGAAGAGTCAGTGTCCTTAATATCTCCTACAGATTTTCGTCTGCATATGACGGCGATAAGTGTAAATTTTACGCCGATTAGTCTGCGCTCTTATTATGAGTATGTTATGTGTAATGATGGCAGCATATCTTTGCCTGATAATCCGATAATTATTACCTTTGATGACGGATATTTAAGCAATTATGAGATCGCTTTTCCTATCCTTAAGGAACTTGAAATCCCGGCAACAATTTTTGTTGTGACCGATACTGTCGGCGCTGTTGCAGGCGATGGCAGGGTAAATAATTCCCACTTTACATGGGAACAGGCAAAGGAGATGGAGGAGAGCGGCCTTATTGAAATTCAGTCACACACAGTCAGCCACGAAAAAATGACCGCCATTGATATGGGCGAGGCGGTTAGACAGATGAGAAAATCCAAACATGATATAGAGATAAACCTAGGACATGAGTGTGATATGATTGCATATCCCTATGGCGAATATAACGGTGTTCTTAAAGAGATGGCAAGAAGTGCCGGATACAAGATGCAGCTTCTGGTGGATGATAAGACAACGGAAGAAGAGTACGATGTAAATCTGCCTGTCGAGGGAGTAGAGAATGTGACGAGAATGACAATTGCCGGTCATATGGGAAATGTAAATGTTATAGAAATAATCAGACGGACAATAAGCAAAAAGGAAATTCCAAAGTAAAAAAACCCCGTCTTTAGACGGGGGTATGTATGGTTTTACAGAATTTCAGCATCAGGTGCATCTGCAACTTCTTGATACTTATCAAGAATAGCGCTGTGAAGCAACTCTCTTGTTTCTGCATTGATAGGATGAGCAATATCTTTAAACTCACCCTCAGGAGTCTTACGACTTGGCATAGCGATGAACAGTTTTTCCTGTCCTTCGATTACCTTAATGTCGTGGATAACGAAAGCGTCGTCAAATGTAACAGAAACGACTGCTTTCATGCGTCCCTCCGAATTTATTTTTCTTACTCGGATGTCTGTGATTACCATAGTTTCCCTCCCACCGCAATTGCGGCTGATAAAAATATTGATTTAAATTATTTTTCTTAAATTATTGTGAAAGAAGGCAAGAAAATGAGTAAATTCAAAATATCTCAACTTCCTCGCGGGTCCAAAATCCACATGATAGGGATTGGTGGAATAAGCATGAGCGCGCTTGCGAACATACTGCTTTATTTTGGATATGATGTTTCAGGCTCTGACAGAAATTCGTCAAATCTGACCGATGAGCTTGCAGCAAAGGGAGCGAAAATTCATATAGGTCAACGCGCTGAAAACATAAAAAGTCCTGATCTTGTTTGTTATACCGCAGCAATATCAAAGGAAAATCCAGAACTTGTTGCGGCGCTGGCACTTGGGGTACCGACTATAGAGAGAGCAGAACTTTTAGGTGCCATTATGGAGCTTTATAAGTATCCAATTGCAGTTGCCGGAACACATGGAAAGACAACTGCTACCTCTATGCTATCTCTGGTGCTTCTCGCGGCAAACACTGACCCGACAATATTAGTCGGTGGCGAGTTGCCTCAGATTGGCGGAAATTTCCGCATAGGAAAGCAAGATTACCTTCCCTTTGAGGCTTGTGAGTATGTAGAAAGTTTCTTACACTTTAAACCATTTTTGTCTATAATTACAAATGTTGAGGAAGATCATCTTGATTATTTTAGTGGTATTAAACATATTATATCATCTTTTAGAAAATTTGCAACCCTTACAGACCCCCTTGGAGCCATTATTGTTTGTTCTGACGATAAATATGCCTGTGAGGTTGTGCAAAATGTAGATAAAAAAGTCATAAAATATGGTATAGAAGATAAAAATGCAGAATATTCTGCGCAAGATATTGTGTATAACGAGTGTGGCTGTGCTGAATTTGATATAATTCGCAGAGGAGAAAGAATTGTATCCGTTAAGTTAAATGTACCTGGCAAACACAATGTTTTAAATTCTCTGGCCGTTACAGCGGCAGCAGATTTCCTTGGGATTGAAATGTCTAGCGTAAAGGCAGGACTTGAGGAATTTGGAGGAGCAAAGCGCAGATTTGAAAAGATTGGTAGCGTGGATGGATGTCTTGTGGTTGATGACTATGCTCATCATCCGACCGAGATAAGAACAACTCTTGATGCAGCAAGGAAGATGACAAAAAATCAACTGTGGGTGGTATTTCAGCCTCACACATATACTCGAACAAAGGCGCTTCTTGATGATTTTGCAGAGGTTTTATCTCTTGCGGACAAAGTAGTGATATGTGATATTTACTCTGCAAGAGAAAAGGATGATGGCACAATACATTCGAGTGACCTTGCCGCTAAAATTCCCGGTGGAATTTATATAGGGGATATGGCAGATGCACAGAATTACCTGAGAGATAATATAGCAGAGGGCGATACACTTATTACTATGGGTGCGGGTGATATATATAAAATTGGTCATGCCCTTGTAAATAATAAATAGTTGGAGATGATAAGATGAAGGTATCCGAACTGTTAAGAAAAAATAAAATAACAATTTCTTGCGAACTTTTCCCGCCAAAACAAGGGACAGAGCTTGTTTCGTCAAAAAAGATTGTTGAGCAGATGGCGCGACTTAAGCCTGATTTTATGAGTGTTACATACGGTGCTGGCGGAACAAACTGTGATAACACGGTCGAGATTGCAAACGAGGTGCAAAATGTAAATGGAGTAACCGCACTTGCACATCTTACCTGCATTGCATCCGAGAGAGATAAAATCAAGCAGGTTTTAAACAGCCTTAAGGAATATAAAATTGAAAACATACTTGCGCTTCGCGGCGACATGCCATCAGACGGAAGTGCTGTGCGCTCACGCAGTTATACTTACGCATGCGATTTAATGAAAGAAATTCAAGATTTTGGGGGATTTTGCATAGGTGGTGCTTGTTACCCGGAGGGGCATCCCGATGCAGAAAACCTTGACAAAGATATAGAGTCGCTTAAGATAAAGGTTGAATATGGATGCGAGTTTTTGACAACTCAGATGTTTTTTGATAATGATATAATGTACAGCTTTATGTATAAACTCCTTAGGGCGGGTATTGATGTCCCTGTGTGCGCAGGGATTATGCCTGTCACGAAATCAAAACAAATAAAGCGGATATGTGCACTCTCGGGCACACATCTGCCAAGAAGGTTTGTATCTATTGTAGAGCGATTTCAGGATAACCCTGCGGCAATGCGACAAGCAGGAATCGCATACGCGACTGAACAGATAATAGATTTAATTGCAAATGGGGTAAACAACATACATATCTATACTATGAATGACCCACAGATTGCAGGAAGTATAATGAAAAATTTATCCGAGGTAATAAAATAAAAACTAAAATCCCCTGTACCAAATGGTACAGGGGATTATTATATATTTAGCAAATATAAGGGTTATTTTACAGCTATGTACTTCTTTTTTGTAATAAACTGAGTAACAACAACCAAAGCAACGAGGCATACGCCTACGAGATCTGTAACTATTCCGGGATAAATCAGCAACAGACCGCCAACGGCGCTTAAAATTCTCTCGTACCATGGCATATGATGGAGGAGATATCCCTCTAGGGATGCCGATAGAGCAAACATACCAACCAGAGATGTTACGCTTATAGAAATAATTTCAACTAAGTTGGTGTCAATGAAGAGCATTGCGGGGTTAAGTGCAAATATGTAAGGAACTATAAAAGCACCTATTGCAAGTTTTGTAGCTGTAAATGCGGTCTTCATTGGGTTGCCCTGTGCAATTGCTGCGCCTGCATATGCCGCAAGAGCAACGGGAGGTGTAAGGTCTGCAACTATACCAAAGTAGAAAACAAAGAAGTGAGCTGCAATCTGTGGGACGCCCATACGAACGAGAATCGGAGCACATGTAGCCGCCATAATACAGTAGTTTGCCGTTGTCGGCACGCCCATACCAAGTACGATACAGCACAACATTGTAAGGAACAGAGCTATGATAACCTGATTACCCGCCAGGGCAACGATTCCGTTAATCATTACATTTGCAAGGCCTGTCATTGTGATGGTGCCTGCAATTATACCTGCAACACCGCAGGCAGCTGCAACAGTAATCATTCCCTGACCTCCGGCAGCAAGCGCTTCCCAAATCCTTTTTGGTGTTATGCGATTTTCTTTGTTTAACAGAGTTACAACGATAGCAACAACAATTGCAATGGCCGCTGCGTACTGAATTGACTTCTGACTTGTTGCAACAAGATAAATGAGAACTATCAAAGGAAGAAGCAAATATGTTTGCTTAAGCAACGGCATAATTCTTGGAAGTTCATCCTTTGTAAGACCTCGGAGGCCTTCTTTTTTAGCCTCAAGATGCACTGCGATAAAAATGCCTGCAAAGTATAGCATAGCAGGCAGAATCGCGCGTACTACGATGTTGCTGTATGGTATACCTACATAGTCTGCCATCAAAAATGCAGCCGCACCCATAATCGGCGGCATTATCTGCCCACCCGTAGACGCTGATGCTTCGGCTGCAGCCGCAAATTCAGGTTTGTAACCAGTCTTCTTCATAAGAGGAATAGTAACCGAGCCCGAGCCAACTGTGTTTGCAACTGATGAGCCCGATACCATACCCTCAAGAGCGCTGGCTACAACGGCAACCTTTGCAGGACCACCTGAAAATCCGCCGACTATTGAGTTTGAAATCTTGATAAAAAAGTCGGCAATACCTGTTCTCTCTAAGAATGCACCAAAAATTATAAACACGACTATAAATTTGGAGCAAACATTGATAGGTGTGGACAAGATACCTTCTTTACCATAAAAAAGGTATCTTATAATGTAGTTTACCCTTCCCCATAGTGTTGGGTTTGCAACGCCCCAGAAAAGAGCATATATAATGAAACAAACTGCAACTATAACAATTGGAAGGCCTACACTTCTGCGGCATACCTCGATGAGGGAGAGGGTGCCTACAATACCAATTACAATTTGAAACCATTCAAACTTGCTGCCTTGTTGAATTATTTCCACCGCATTAAATGAGAAATAAAGAAATGCACTTGTGCCTAAAATCATAGCAACAATATCGTACCATGGCAGAGAGTTTGTCTTTTGGATACCTCTCTTCGCAGGGTAAATAAGGTATCCGAGAAATATAATAAATGCCACAAATGTGGTGAGCCTGAGTTCTTCAAGCCAGCTTGCAAAGAGTGTAACATAAAGACAAAACAAAGAAAAAATTGCCAAAACTAATGTAATAATTACTTTTGGCTTGCCCTCCCATATGCGGGTATTGGATTCTCTGTCAAACTTTTTCATTACAGAATCTAAATCCATAGGATCTATCACCTGTGGAGATTTGTTTTTCTTAAAAAAGTTCATATATAACCTCCTGAATAATTAGCAAAAATTGGCTGCGGCAAATTTTGTCGCAGCCAATAAGTTTTAATGTTTAGTAGAACAAGAAATTATTCAGTTGCTACTTCTACACCTTTTTCTGCAAAATATTTAGCCGCACCTGCGTGGAAAGGAGCAGTCATACCGCTTGTTGCGTTTTCAATGCTGAGCTCTGCGCCCTTTGCGTTTTCAGCGGTAATTGCTTCAATGTTATCAAAGATTGCTGCAGTGAGCTTGTAAACATCTTCTTCGGTTGCATCTTTGCTTACAATCAAAGTAGCCTTAACGGTGATTGTCTGAACATCTTCTGTCTGGCCATTGTATGTGCCAGCAGGAATTTTATAGACTGTGTAGAAAGGACAGTCTGACATAAGCTTTTCAGCAACTGCACCATCGATAGGAACGAGATATGCGTTGTTGGTTGTGCAAAGCTCTGTAATTGCAGGGGTAGGAGCGCCTGCTACGATAAATGCAGCATCAATCTTTCCGTCTTTGAGTGCGTCTGCACTGTCTGCAAATGACTGGTACTGAGCTTTGATGTCAGATTCTGTGAGACCTGCTGCAGTCAAAACATCAATTGCGTTAAAGTATACGCCAGAACCCGGAGCGCCGATAGATACGCTCTTGCCCTTAAGGTCTGCAACACTCTTGATTTCAGGATCCATAGTTACAAGCTGAACCGCTTCTGCGTAAAGACCTGCAACTACGCGGAAAGAATCAACCTTGCCATCTGATTCAAAAGAGCGTGAGCCATCCCAGGCATAAGCCATAACATCAGACTGTACTGTGCCGAGCTGGTAGTCGCCGGCAGCTATACCCTGAATATTAGCCTTTGAGCCATCTGTAGACACAACAGTAACGCCGATACCGGCATTGTTTGTTATGTACTGACCAAGAACGCCGCCGTAACCATAGTAGGTTCCGGAGGTTCCGCCTGTACCCATTGTCATTTTTGTGCCGGCAGCACCGCAGGCAACCAAAGATAATGCTAGAACTGTAACAAGTAAAAAGCTGATAAGTTTCTTCATTTTTTCATCCTCCATAATATTTGTTTCTTTCGAAAAATATAATATATTATACTATATTTTTATGATAAATGCAATAGTAAAATTTTTTGTTATATAAATTGTAGAAGGATTACGCATAAAACCATCCATAAATAATATTACAAATTGACAACATTATCTTAAATGTTGCCTTTTTTTATTGTTATTTTTGTTTTGCGGTGATATACTAAAATTGATATATTGCAGGAAAATTTCCACATGGGGGATTTGATATGAAAATTGTTGTGCTTGACAGATTTACACTTGGCGAGGATCTTGATATATCGCGCGCCTCTGATTTTGGAGAGGTTGTTGTGTATGATCATACCAAGCCTGAAGAGGTTAAGGAAAGAATCGTTGATGCAGATGTCATCTTTGTCAACAAGGTTAAACTGAACGAGAATAATTTAGTGTATGCTAAAAGCCTCAGGCTTATTTGCGAGGCGGCAACAGGTTATGACAATATTGACCTTGACTATTGTAGAAGGAGTGGCATTGCAGTTTGTAATGTGCCCGGGTATTCTGTCTATAGTGTAACGCAGGTGACGGTGTCTATGGTGCTTAGTCTTGCAAATAAACTAGCGCAGTATACACAGTATACAAAAGAAGGCACATACTCAAAGGGAAAGAGCGCAAATATACTTACCCCTGTTTATCACGAGTTGCTCGGCAAAACATGGGGGATTGTCGGCTATGGCGGAATAGGAAGCTGTGTGGGAAAGGTGGCAAAAGCGCTCGGGTGCAGAGTTGTTGCCTACAAGCGAAAGCCCACGGATGAGATAGAGTGTGTCGATATAGATGACTTGATAGAGATAAGCGATATTATATCCGTTCATATTCCGCTGTCGGAAGAGACGCACAATCTGATAAGCCGAGAGCGTGTATCAAGGATGAAGGATGGAGTAATTTTTGTAAATACCGCAAGGGGAGCGGTTGCGGACGAGGCTGCGCTTTGTGATGCAGTGAAATCAGGTAAAATCGGGGGCCTTGGTCTTGATGTGTATTCAGTTGAACCGTTTAGCACAGATAGTCCGTTGTATGATATAAGAAAGCTAGATAATGTATGTCTGACGCCACACATGGCGTGGGGAACAATAGAGGCGCGCGAGAGATGTTTTGGAGAGATGATCAAAAATATGCAGGCGTTTTACAATGGCAAGACGAGAAATAGGGTTGACCTGAAATAGAGACGAGTGAAATAAAATAAAAAGGAGAACGGTGCCGTTTATGTCTGCACTGTAATTTGGTATCAATATGGAATTTATGGCTAAAAGATTTTCTGAGCTTTCGCTCAATGAGCTATACGAGATTTTAAAATCAAGGGCAGAGGTTTTTCTGCTGGAGCAGAATAATGTTTATCAGGATTTAGATGATGCAGATTATTCATGCCTGCATTGTTTCTGTAAAAGCGGGGAGCGTGTAGTGGCGTACATGCGTGCCTATCAAGAAGAACAAGGCGCTGTAGTGATAGGAAGGGTACTGACGCTGGAGCGTGGCAAGGGTATTGGCAGAAAGTTTGCGGAAAGGTGCATAGGGGAGATTAAAAAATCCTTTGGGTGCAGTAAAATTATTGTGTACGCCCAGAAATGCGCAGTTGGATTTTATGAGAAATTAGGATTTGAAATTACTTCTGATGAGTTCATCAAAGATAGAGTTGTTCGTGTCACGATGGAATTTGATGTTTTATAGTGATATTCTAATTATACAAATGTAGCGTTGATGCACGATTAGAGGTGTGAAGAATGGAAATAATAAGAGCGGAAAAAAGAGATATAAACGAAATTAACAAACTGTTGCGCCAGGTATTGGATGTTCATTGTAAGGGCAGACCTGATATATTTAAGGCAGATGCTAAAAAATATACAGATGAGCAGCTTTTGGAGATGATAGAAGATGACACAAAACCAATATTTGTTGGAATCGAGGGGAACAAGGTAGTGGGATATTGTTTCTGCGTGATTCAGCAGAGTATAAATAATAATATTTTGACAGATATAAAGACGCTTTATATAGACGATATTTGTGTAGATGAGAAAAAAAGGGGTATTGGCATAGGGCGACGACTTTATGAGCATGCACTGTCCTTTGCAAAGGAGCAGGGGTGCTATAATCTTACTCTTAATGTGTGGTCGTGTAACAAGGAGGCAATGGATTTTTATAAAAAGATGGGACTTGTGCCGCAAAAGACACAACTTGAAAAGGTTTTGAAATAGCGAAAAACAAAAATAGCCGATGCTTTGCATCGGCTATTTGTCTGCCCACTCTTTCAGTATATCACAGGAAGGGTTCGCTTGTAAAGAAAAATTTGCAAGATGACTTTAAAATCTCTTTTTTAAACAAAACCAAAATCTTATTTTTTGATAATATGCCAATTGAAAAAGACAAGCGTATGTGCTACAATTAAGACAGATAAAAGAAAGGCGGTACAGTCCAATGAAAAAGTAAAAAGACTTTTTGAGAAGGTAGTAAAGCAAAACCCTAATGGAAGAAAATTTGAAATAGATTGAAATAGATTTATATAGAGTGAAGAAATCGGGTATACGCCTTCGTAAAAAGTCAGGATTTCACCTTTTGCACAGGAAGTAAGTATCAGATGCATCTCGCATAGAGAAAAAGGAAAGAATGATAGAAACAAAGCTCATTGGCAAAAGGTAGACAGGGAAAGAGAGGTTAACCATATGGACGAGATCAAGAACGAAGAGAAGTGACCTTCGGTTACGCGTAAGAGTAATCGGGGGTCACTTCTTTTTTATAATCAGATGGAATTTAAATTCATGCGCCCGTTAATACAAACGCATAAAATAGATTTTTGTTGAAAATTTTAAGAAAACATAGTATAGTTATTAAAAACAAGCACGAGCATAGCAATAGAGAAGCAGACGGACCCTATCGGCCAATAATATAAACAATTTAGCGGAGATGTATTATTATGACTACAAAGTTATTTATTCAGGCTATAACAAGATTTCTGGCAGGTATTGTGTTGGTAGGGTTGTTGATTTTTTTGCCGGCAGGTACACTTTCCTTTTTTAATGGTTGGCTACTTATGGGAATTTTGTTTGTTCCAATGTTTTTTGCGGGGGTTGTAATGATTTATAAGAACCCCGATTTATTAAAAAAGCGTCTTAATGCTAAAGAAAAACAAAAAGAGCAAAATCTTGTGCTAAAACTTTCTGGACTTATGTTTGTTGCAGGGTTTATTGTTGCGGGATTAGATTTTCGTTTTAATTGGCACACATTGCCGAGGAATGTTGTGGTTTTTGCTATGGTGGTATTTCTTATTGCTTATATTCTATACGCAGAGGTGTTAAGAGAAAATACATACTCAAGTCGCACTATTGAGGTACAAGAAAATCAGAAAGTGATAGACCGGGGCCTATACACTATTGTCAGGCATCCGATGTATGGTGCCAGCGTGCTTTTGTTTCTTGCTATGCCGTTAGTGTTAGGCTCTGTATATGCATTTTTGATTTTTCTTGGCTATCCCTTTATCATTGCCAAAAGAATTAAAGGAGAAGAAGAATTGCTTGAAAAAGAACTTGACGGTTATCGTGAATATATGAAGAAAGTAAAATATCGACTAATACCATTTATCTGGTAGGTTTACAAACATTAATGAATGCTGAGGTAACAAAAATGATTGATTACGGATTAAAAGATAAAGTGGCTATTATTACAGGTGCAAACAACCCATGGGGCATTGGTGCAACAACAGCACTTGCCTTTGCTCGTGAAGGGACAAAGGTTGTTTTGGTGTATAAGAAAATTCTGCGAGAGTTTGATGAGGGCAAGACCAACCAAAATGGTGTGGACAGATATTTTAAGGCAAATGCAGGCGGTACAGATGATGTAGAGAGTAAGCTCAAAGAAATGGGTGCAGACTATCTTGTTTTGGAAAGTGACATTTCCTGTGAGGATGCCGTAAAGGAAATTTATGCAAAGGTTTTAGAAAAGTATAAAAGAGTTGACATACTCGTTAATAACGCTGCAGACGGTGATATGGACGGCATTGATACAATAGAGCAAGTTTCTCAAAATGTGATTGATGATACCTTTGCTGTGAATGTCAGGGGAAGTATTTTGATGATAAGAGAGTTTGTAGATCATCGCACAGATTACGGCAGAATTATCAATCTTTCCACCGATGCATCGCAAGTTTTTGCAGGACAGATTACCTATGGAGCAAGTAAGGCGACATTAGAGGCACTTACACGCAGTATTGCTCTTGAGGTTGCAAAATATGGAATTACTGTAAATGCAGTTGCACCGGGTCCTACACAAACAGGATGGATTGATGAAGAGTTGGAAAAGGCAGTCATTCCGTTGATTCCTATGGGTAAACTGATAGAGCCATGCGACATTGCGGAAACGATTTTGTTTTTAGCAAGCGAGCAGGCACGAATGATTACGGGACAAGTCATAAAGGTGTCGGGTGGAAAAGCACTCTAAATTTCAATTTAAAGGTGAATGTTATGAAAAAAATATTATGTATTATATCAGCTGTTCTTTGCATTTTACTTACCGCCTGCGGAAATGATAGCAGTATAGGGATTATCGGCGGAGCGGACGGACCGACATCCATAATTGTTTCAGAAAAAGGAGAAAAAGCAATGTACGAGCAAATCACACCTGAGGAGGCAAAAAAGATAATGGACTCAGGCGGGGAGCATATCATTTTAGACACAAGAGAACAGGACGAGTTTGACGAGGGACATATCAAAGGGGCAATCCTCATTCCATATACAGAAATTGAAAATAAGGCAGAAGAAATGCTCCCTGATAAGGATGCGCAAATACTTGTGTATTGTCGCAGTGGCAGACGAAGCAAAATCGCATCCGAGAGTCTTACAAAGCTTGGTTATACTAACATCAAAGAATTCGGCGGCATTATTGATTGGCCGTATGAGGTGGAGAAATGAGTAATAAATTTAGAATAATATTATCCGTTATCGGCGTTGTAATTAGCATGGCACTTCTTGCTATTAGCACCATCCTTGTAGAAGAGGCATTTATAAGCCCTGTGCTTGCAACTGCGCTTATAATTATTTCGGTTATATTGGTTTTTATCGCAATTTTCTTTGCAGCAAAGGTTGACTATGAAACAGGTGTTTATGAGTGCAGAAAGTGTGGAAATGTTTTTAAACCAACTTTCAAGGCGTATATTTGGGGTGCACATTCTTTGACGACAAGACACTTAAAATGCCCAAAGTGTGAAGAAAAATCCTGGTGCAAAAGAAAATTAACGAAGTAAAATAATATGTACGGATAGTGGATTGATTTATTCATATTATTTGTTTATTCTTAAATCGTGGAGGTATAGAAAATGGATCTAAATAAAAATGGAAAGCTCCTTTGTGATTTAAGAAAAGCCAAGGGTATGACGCAAAAACAAGTTGCCGACAAATTGGGCATTGTGCCAAAAACTGTTTCAAAATGGGAGACGGGACATGGTTTCCCTGATGTATCAACAGTGTCACTGCTATCCGAAATTCTTGGCGTAAGTGAAAAGACCATTTTGTCAGGCGAGATATCACAGAATCTGGAGGAGTCAGGTAATATGAAAAGAACAAAATTTTATGTCTGCCCCCATTGCGGTAGTTTTATGCAAGGGATAGGCAATAGTCAGCTTGTGTGTTGTGGTAAGCAGCTTGAAGCATTAAAGGTGGTTTCGATAGATAGAGAACACATGGTCAATGTTTCTGAAATTGAGGATGATTATTTTATCGAGTTTAATCACGAAATGACAAAGGAGCACTACATAAGCTTTGTGTCATATGTGAGGTTTGATAGAGTGCTCACAGTGAAATTATATCCCGAACAAAATGCGGAAGTCCGTTTCCCAAGAATGTACGGCGGTAAGATCTATTTTTATTGTAGCAAACATGGTCTGTTTGAATACTGGAAGAAAAAGTAATGATGGTTTAAGGGCCGTTTTCGAGACGGCTTGCGAGTCGGGTAGGTCAGAGCGAATAGAGAGAATTTAAGAGTAGTTAAATAACGATAAAAACATGTGTAAAATCAAGGCTTTGAGGGACTAAAATCCTTCAAAGCCTTTGCTGTTCTCCAAAAATTAGTATTGCCACTTTTACCCTCTTTTCTAACCATTTCTGCTAGAAAAATGTTAGAAAAAATCATGGATGGTTTTGGCGTCATTGAAAATTTTAAGATGATGTAGTATAATAAAGAAAAATAGAAACAAAGCAGGAGAGAAAATGGATATAATTAGAATTGTGATTAAAGGTGCGTCGGGTTATGGCTCTGTGGATGATGCATACGAGGATAAAGTTACACTAACCGATTCGTCTATAAGTTACGAATATACACCACATCCTATGAGCGAATCAGAATTTAATGTTCCTCGAAAATGGTCATACAAAACAGACAATCCTTTGTTCAAATGCATTTTTAAAGAGATAGCAACCAAAACACCGGAGTATTTGTATAATGACGAAATACTGCTTGCATGTGACATAGGACCCACGATTATAACAGCGACTTTTGAGGATAAACACAAAGAGTCTGTAAATTATTTTTGTCCGAGTGAATTTTTTGCTGAATACTTTCAGTTGATAAAAAAGCTGGTGCCGTCATGTGAGGATGTACCGGAAGTGCTTAAGACAAAAGAAGACTTTGAAGAATAGTAATGATGATGGAGGCGAAATTACGAACTGATATGTTAAATAAATTATTAAAAAGCATACTTGAGCAAGATACGGCACCTGTCGTTGTTTGCGATATAGACGATATTATTGTATATATGAATCCGTCAGCAATAGAACGATATCACAAGGATTTGACGGGCAAAAGCATTAAAGAATGCCATCCACCAAAGGCAAATGAAATGATTGACAAGGTGGTTGCGTGGTTTAAAGAAAGCAAGGATAACAACATCATATACACCTATTGCAATGATGAGGAAAATAAAGATGTGTATATGGTCGCTCTTCGTGATGATGACGGCACTTTAATTGGATATTATGAAAAACACGAATATAGAAATAAAGAAACAGCAGGGCTTTATGACTTTAAGAAAAACTGAATTTAACGAGGAAATAAAAATGATAGAAATTACTGATTGGACGAATACATTTTTGAGTGCTTTAAATGACCAGTTCGGCGACCGTGTGTGGTTTGTTGGTTTGCAAGGAAGTTTCGCCCGTGGCGAAGCAACAGAAACAAGCGATATTGATGTTGTTGTAATTCTAGATGAATTGTCTGCTATGGATATTCAGAACTATAATAACATGCTAGATACCCTTCCTCATAGAGAACTGATTTGTGGTTTTCTCTCAGGTAAAGACGATATCATGAACTGGGAGCCATCTGACCTGTTCCAGTTTTGCCATGACACCACGCCAATCAAGGGAAGCCTTGATGAAGTTATGGCTGTTGTTGACGAAAACGCTATAAACAGAGCAATCAAAATCGGTGCCTGCAACATCTATCATGGCTGCGTTCACAATATGCTCCACGAAAAGAGTGACGATATTTTAAGAGGGTTATATAAATCGGCTTCTTTTGTTGTACAGGCAATTGTCTTTAAGCAAACAGCCAAATACATAAAACATCAAAGTGAATTGCGGAATATTGTTTCAAATGATGAAAGGGTTATCGTTGATACATTTCTTGATTTGAAAAATGGCGGAACGGTAGACTTCAACTTGATGTCAGAAACTTTGTTTGATTG
>JAZLDW010000016.1:0-66108 GCA_045614945.1 Clostridia bacterium
TTGATTTGGGCAGCCTTAATAATACAAGGATTGATTATATGTCTATTTTTGCAATATCCGATTTGCACCTCTCCCTAAATGGCGATAAGCCTATGGATGTTTTTGGCGGCAAGTGGGATAACTACACAGAGCGAATGATGAAAAACTGGAACAGTATCGTAACCGACGATGATATAGTCATTGTTCCGGGTGATATTTCCTGGGCAACCTATATCGAAGATGCGGTTGCTGATTTTTCATACCTTAATTCTCTCAACGGCAAAAAGTTAATCCTTAAAGGCAACCATGATTATTGGTGCACGACCGTCAATAAAATGAACAACTTTTTGAACGAAAATAATTTCGATACAATAGAGATAATACAAAATAATGCGATAATGTATAACGATACCGCAATTTGCGGAACCCGTGGATGGACAATCCCTACTTCCTCTGCAATGTCTGAGGACAGAAAAATTTTTGAACGAGAAAAACAAAGACTAATTTTATCACTAGAGGATGCAAAATCAAAAAAATCAAAGGAAATTGTCGTCGCTATGCACTATCCCCCCATCGATAATGCAAATGATAATTCTGACTTTCTTGATATTATGTCTGCATACGGCGTTAAAACATGTATATTTGGTCATCTTCATGCTCAAGCACACGCGTTTGCACCAACAGGAAACTACTCAGGAATAGAACTAAAACTTGTATCTTGTGACTATTTAAACTTTCTACCATCTCTGCTTTTAAGATGACAAATTATTTTTATAAATTTAGTATATAACCTTGACAAACACTTGATAATATGCTAAAATAATTAGGTTGTTAAAACATAGGGGTATAGTTCAGTTGGTAGAGCGACAGTCTCCAAAACTGTAAGTCGTGGGTTCAAGTCCTACTGCCCCTGCCACTCATATCCACAATGGGTATGCAAAAACCACAGTGAAAATTCACTGTGGTTTTTTATTGTCTGCTAATCGTTTCTTTGAAGCTATATGCATCAGAAATAATATATTCAATTTCTATTTTATCCCTATACATAACAATCTGTTTTACATACTTTTCTACAATAGCTTTTCTATTTTTTAATGTAACGCTTTTAAGCATCTGCTTTGCCTTATAAAATGCAGCTTTAATTCTTTTTTCATCAATTGTCAGCTTTGATATTTGGCGCTCTGCTTCTGCTATAGATTGTGTGATTTTTTCTTTCTCTTCTTCAAGTTCCGTCAGCTTATCAGTTAGAGCTGCCGAACCTGTTAAACGACCACATTGACAATATTAGAAATACCTTTTTCTGTATCGGAAAGCTTATGCTTGAGTTCTTGCATTATAGTAATATATTCTGCATTTCTACTTAGAGCGTATTCATTATATTGTGCTAATATGATTGGCAAAACATTTTCACTGAATACTGCTGAGGAAAGCCTTTCCAAAACTAATTTTCCCAAATCATCTCTTCTTATGCCGTGGTTTTTACACTTAATACTTCCATTCCTTTTAACACAATTATATGAAATATACAATGGATTTTTGTCTGTTGCTTTACGTGAGTTTCCTGCATATGTGCTTCCACATTCTCCTCATTTAATTTTACCTGATAAAAGATAGTCTTGCCTTGCCTTAAATGAAGCACTTTTATGCTTTCGCTCCGCCATCTTTTCTTGAACTTTTTGAAAGTCCTCTTTTGATATAATTTGAGGAATACCATCCTCTATACGGATAATTTCATCTTCGTTTCTTGTTTGATGTCGATTCCGTTTGCCGTTAGCGGCTACAGATACAGCCTTGTTATATACATAAACACCTGAGTATTTTTCGTTGCGTAAGATTTCATACAAACTGTTTTTACCAAAATCTTTTCCGCGTTTGGTTTTAAATCCTCTTTGATTTAGTTCGTTGATAATGGCAGTATAATATAAGGCTTTTTATTGCTATTCCAATTAAAGAAAGAACCATATTTAAAACAGCAGTAATCAGAATAGCCAACTGCCCTACTGCAGAACTTTCCGGATCAGTACCTATAAAGTTGCAATAAAGCAATGCATCTATCAATACACCTAATACTTGCATTCCAGCAGATATGAGATACAACAATACAAGTCTTTTTAATCGCGATTCCGTAAATGTGTTAAAAACAAACATAACGATCGGTATCGCAAACCACAGGAAAATAGATATCGATCCATAATCTAAATCCCATACCACATTAGTGATAAAAAATACTATAAGCCATAAAACAGGTATTAACATATTTGCAATGATATTTATCTTTTTCATAAATTCACCTCAGGTAAAGTGTATCATAAAACGGTAATACTTTCAAGTTGTATTCTGACATTGCAAATCTATCCGTATTTCTAATCGCTCCATGATAGATTTTCCCAATATGTTTTATTGTTTTTAAACAATTCGTACGAATCATTAGGCTTAAGTTTCTGTTCATATTCAATTCCACCGGCTGATAAAATTAACGAAACAACATAATCACATTGCTTTCCTCGTGCCTTTAGTAAAGCATTATAATGACCCGGATTAGAAAATATATCGGCAGCATAATTAAACATACGCTTTCCTGCATTACTGTCGGGCACATCATACCACACAAATCTGTCATATGCGTCTTTGCCTTTTTCCCAGCGCCTGTCTCCGTATATAGTTACAGACTCATAAATCTCTCCGCTTCTGTCCTTGACCTCGTTCACTTCATCTGCATTTAAAATGGAAAATCTCATTTCTCCTATGTCATCAATATACCCATTTGCAGAAGAATAACTGAAATAGAAGCCCTGCCCGCTTGAATTCATAAGCAAAAGTGCATTATGTCCATTCTTGGCTGCGCCTTGGCGATTGTTCATCACGATAACATCGGTAATGTTTGTGTCGGTGACTTTTAGTGTAGCAGCTATATCGGCTATCCTTTCTTTATCACCTGACCAATGCCCATAAGTATTTGCCCTTTCATATGCTGTGTCGAGTCCGGAAAGCATTTTATAGACCGGCGAATCGACCCCATATTTTTCGGCATCCCAATCATGCCATACACCTGCTGAATCATATCCCATATTTAAAATTTCATTCGAATTCACTCTCGTGCCGACATTGTAATTGTAGGTTGTCGCAGTAAAATTCTCATCAACTCCATTTGTGTCGTTTGATAAATACTTCGTTACATAAGCAGTATACCCTTTTAATGTATCATCGTCAAGTATAGATGCTATCTCATTATACTTATCAAAACCCACAATTTGTGCACACCACCATCCGTAATTGGCGGTTGGGTCTTTTAACGGTCTATCGCATCTCTTGCATCTGTTTTGTCCATCATACGTTTTGCTTTGATTTTCTTTTGACATTTTGATTTCTCCTTTTTTGTTTTTTATTTTATCCTAACACAAAAAGGAGTGACATAGCGTGCCATAGGCAAATATAAAAAAGAGGCTTATAAAATGTCCAAACGAGCCTTTATGTTTTGGGCAAAAATCACATATGTCCCAGTACCTCAGTAGGATAGCAGGTTTGCCTCCTAAGAATTAGGTGCTTCCTATTTATCATAGTTGGAACTACAGTATTTATAGGGGATAAGAGTATATTGTGTATATAAAAGGCAGAGCTCTGCCCCTGCCAAAAAAAGCACTTCTTACGAAGTGCTTTTTTGTTATGTTTGCTTTTATGCAAGCTATATTGTTATGCGGTTATATATAGTAATGTGATTATTCTTCAGTAACTGATATATTGTTTATTTCATACTATATACTGAATATAGTTTTTAGGCAATTTACAAGGAGGGTAGTATAATGAATTCTTGTCAGCTAACTACATCTATAACCGCAGTAGCCAATGCACTTTCAAATAAGTACAGTGTTGAAGAAATAACTCTACTTGCGAGCGTTTTCGTCCAATTAGGCGACACATTGGCAACTATCGTTACACAAAGAGCAATATGCGAGGCAAAATATGATAAATGCAAAAACTAATCTACCGGGAATAATGTAAGCTTATTATTTTTATCGCATACTCCTAAATATATCTCTTTTGCATTGTTATATTTTTGTTTCTTCAATTCTTTATCAAGCCATATCAAATCAAGCCCAAGCCTTTTTATGTTTTCGTGTAAAATACGACCATCCATAATAATCTCTGTGCAAATTTCTGCCTTCTCCGGAGTTATCTTCATATCCTCCGGAGTAATAGGTCTTTTTTCACTTTTTGGCAAAATGGTAATCCTACCATTATATTCAAATACTGCTGTTTGAATATCATTTAAATTAAAATACCCTTCCTGTCTGCATAAAACCATAAATTCAGAAAGTTCGAGCTTTGCCTTTTTCATATTCTCACGATATAGCTTTCCATTATCCATAACAATGGTTGGGGTTCCGTTAACATATTTACGGGCTCTAGAAAATTTATGTGCAAGTGTCGTTAATCCAATCGCAACAAGTCCATATATTATCATTGCAATAAGAGGTTTCCATGGTGATTCCAATTCTGTTGCAACTTCAGCTGCTATTGAGCCTATGGTAATGCCTGTAATATAATCAAAAAAATCAAGCTGAGCAATTTGTTTGTGTCCCATTATTTTTGCAATTACAAACAGCGACACTACTGAAAGTAAAGAAGTTAATATGACATTAATAAATTCCAACTATAAATCACTTCCTTTTTTCCTTATTATGTGATATCAGTTAAAATTTTATTATATTATTTTTAGCATACCACTGTGCCTTTCCTATCAAAAAACCTCGTTCAAATTGAACGAGGTTTTTTATCTGTATTGTTCTTATGGTATACTTATAAAAAATCAAAATATTCTTTTGCATTATAATAGCATATATCCTGTGCAATCCTTGAAAGCTGCTTAATATCCATTGGATACTCTCCCTCTTCTGCCCACTTGCCAAGAAGATTACAGAGAATTCTTCTGAAATACTCGTGGCGTGTGTAAGAAACAAAACTTCTTGAATCTGTCAGCATACCAACAAATCTTGAAAGCATCCCAAGATTAGAGAGTGCACGCATCTGGCTTTCCATTCCATCTCTCTGATCATTAAACCACCAACCAGAGCCAAACTGAATTTTACCGGGAATTCCACCACCCTGGAAATTTCCAAGCATTGTACCGAGAACATAATTGTCTTTGGGATTTAATGTGTAGAGAATTGTCTTAGGAAGCATATCCTTTTTGTCAAGCGCATCAAGTAGTCTTGATAAGCCCTCTGCTATCTGAAAATCATTTACAGAGTCGAATCCGGTATCAGGACCAAGTTTTTCAAACATTCTTGAGTTATTGTTGCGAAGAGCACCAATATGGAGTTGCCACACCCATCCTCTCTTGGCGTATTCTTCACCCAGAAAAATGAGCTTATCGATAATCTCATCATCCATTTTGTCAATTGCATGGTCAGAAAGTCGACAACCATTTTCATGAAAATAATCCATGCGCTCGGTTATATCTTCTTTTATATTATCAAGATCAGGTCTAAATGCCGGTATAACCTTTACGCCGTAATCCTTTAACTGTTTGTGATATTCAAGGGTGTCATACGGACCGTCTGTTGTGCAGATAACCTCTACATTTGATTTCTCTATCAGACCTCTGACACGATATTCTTCTTTTCGAAGACACTCATTTACCTTGTCCCACACCTTTTTGGCATTACTCTCACACAAGGGTTCATCAATGCCAAAATAGCGTTTAAGTTCAAGATGTGTCCAATGGTAAAGAGGATTGCCGATAAGCAGCGGCATTGTCTTTGCAAACTCAACCCATTTATCATAATCATCTGCATCACCTGTAATAAATCTCTCGTCAACACCATTGGTGCGCATCTGTCTCCACTTGTAATGGTCACCACCAAGAAAAAGCTCAAAAGCATTTTTAAACTTGTAGTTTTCGGCAATCATTTTTGGACTGATATGACAATGATAGTCAATAATCGGAAGGTCCTTCACTGCACTGTAGAGCTTTCTTGCTGTTTTGTTTTTGAGCATAAAGTTTTTATCCATAAATCTCATAATGTAACCCCATCCTTAAAAATAGAAATTTCTTCATAACCATTTTCCTCGTTATTGGTCAACTTACCACTTGCAACTTCAATAATATAATCAATCAGTTGACCAGTCAAATCCTCACCATCTATTTCAGGCCCTGCATTAAAATCAATCCAACCTTTTTTCTTCTCATAAAGTGCGGTATTTGTTGAAATCTTTATTGTCGGCACTGGTCCACCAAGCGGTGTACCTCTGCCTGTTGTAAAAAGTATCATGTGCACCCCTGCAGCCATAAGGTTGGTAACTGCCACCATATCATTTCCAGGACCATTGAGAAGGGAAAGTCCACTCTTTGTGATTTTGTCACCATAGTCAAGAACATCGGTAACTGTTGCAAGACCTCCCTTTTGTACGCAACCGAGCGATTTTTCTTCGAGTGTTGTTATTCCTCCTGCCTTGTTGCCGGGAGACGGATTTTCGTATATAACCTGATTGTGTCTTTCGTAATATTCTTTAAAATCATTAATTAGCTTTACGGTCTTATCAAAAATCTCCTTATTTTCTGCTCTGTTCATTAATAGATGCTCTGCGCCAAACATTTCAGGGACTTCTGTCAGAACACAAGAGCCACCCCATCCGGTATGAGTCTCGCAAAATTTACCAACAAGCGGATTTGCAGTGATTCCCGAGAAACCATCGCTACCACCGCACTTAAGACCAATTCTAAGCTTTGAAACAGAAATTTCAACGCGCTTTGTCTTGTTGGCATTTTGTTTAAGTTCTTCTATCAATCGTACGCCTTCTTCAATCTCGTCATTAAAATCTTGAGCATTTAAGAATCTTACGCGGTTTTCGTCAATGTTGCCAAGCACTTTTTTAAAAACATCAATATTGTTATTCTCGCAACCAAGCCCGAGCACAAGTGCGCCACCGCAATTTGGATGATTTACCATACCAGCCAGGATTTTCTGCGTAACCTCCTGGTCTTCACCAAGCTGAGAGCATCCAAACGGATGCGGAAAATGTTTTGCCCCTGTGAGCTTTGCAAGTCTCTCTGCAATCTTGTTGACACAACCCACAGTATTAATAATCCAGATATCATTTCTTATTCCGACATCTCCGTTATCCCTTATGTATCCCATAAATGTTCTGTCTGTCTCGCATTTTTCTGCTGCTATTTTTTCAGGAGTGTATGTATACTCAAGCTTTCCAGACAAATTTGTCTTTAAATTATGTGTATGCACATGCTCTCCCTTTGAAATATCGCAAGTGGCATGGCCGATGGGGTTTCCATACTTTATAATATTTTCACCCATCTTTATGTCACAAATTGCATATTTGTGTCCGTTTTTAGGATTTACTTCTACATTGTCTCTTTTATTAATCAACATATTTTTCTACCTCGCCTTCGAGGAACGAAATATCCTCTCCCCAAAGCTTTTCATTTTTAAGTATCTGCGAAATTGTTGCAGTCTTCATAAAATCAACAACCTCGGCGTCGTCATTTGCCATATCACTCTTGTAGAATTTAATAAGCTTTGCAAATGCAAAAACCAAATTTTCAGGAAGCTTTGAAAACCTCTTTTTGTACTCAATAATTGAAGGAAGAACGCGCACCTTAAACTTACTTACTGAGTTTAGAGCAATAGATGCAAGTGCATGCTTGATATAGGGATTTTCAAATCTCTCAAGAACGCTTTCAGCGTAGTTGAGCAGCTCATCCTTTGATAAATCAAGGGTTGGTATAATCTCATCAAAAATACACTTGTTTAAAAATTTGCGCATTTCTTCGTCACACACAAACTCTCTTACCGTCTCAAACCCCTCAAGCAAACCATATGCCACCATAGATGTATGGGCACCATTGAGAATGCGAACCTTTCTGGTCCTATAGCTTTCAAGCTTATCAGTTATAATAACATTCAATCCGCATTTATCAAATGGAATTTCATCACACAAGCGATCATATCCTTCAATAACCCATAAATGAAAATACTCTGATGTATTTAGCATTTTGTCATCAGGTGCAAGTTGTGCCGCTTCTTCTCTCGGAAACCCAGTGTTAATTCTATCAACCAATGTATTACAGAAAATGTTTTCTTCTTTTATCCATGTCTTAAAATCTTCGCCAAGATTCCACAAATCGGCATATTTTAATATGCACTCGCGCAGATTATCTCCGTTTTTGTCAATAAGCTCACACGGGAGGAAGACAAAACCAGGGAGTTTTTTATTAAATCTCTCTATAAGCAACTGTGTCAGTTTTGCTGGGAAGGTCTTAGCAGGCTTATCCTCTATCTTATCTCTGTCATCAAAGCAGATACCTGCCTCTGTAGTGTTTGAAACTATAAAACGATAATCAGGATTGCTGGCAAGCGCGATATATTTATCATATTCGTCGTATGGCTTTACGCATCCGGTAATGACCTCAATCTTCTTTGTGTCTACACCCTCTTTGCCGCGGCAAATGTGTGTATATACACAGTTTTGATCAGTAAGCATATCACACATTCCGTCTTTAATAGGCTGAACAACCGTAACGCCCATATCCGCACCTGTTTTCTCGTTTACAATCTGTATCATCCAATCTACAAAACCTCGCAGAAATCCACCTTCACCAAACTGTATTATTTTGTTTTTCATAATTATACCTCCGCATCATTTCATAGTATATTTCAAATTATATATCAATTTTTTTATGTATACCTTGATTTTTTTGACATATTTCGGTGTTTTTTCTTGATTTTTTTGATTTGATTTGGTATAATTATAGAACAAAAAACTGAAAGGATGCGACACTTGTGAACTATCGTAAATTCCCCGAAGACACCCCTTTTTATTTTGAACGCAGCAACCACGCTAAAACCCCCGCCAACATATACATAGAAGAGCATTATCACAATTTTTTTGAAATTTACTACATTGAAAACGGTTCTTGCAATTATTTTATTGATAACAAAGCCTATCACATGACAAAAGGAGATGTTGCTATTATCCCAAAGGGAGTAATTCATCACACAATATATACTAACGACAAGCCGACAAGACTTTTAGTTAACTGCACACGCAGGTATATTCCCTCCTCTGTCTTTACACTTATATCAGGAAACAACTATCTATACAGAAACCACAATATTCAACACGAAATACATGTGCTTCTCAAAAAAATTGAGTCTGAATATATAAACCCTGATATATATACAGAAGAATCGATAGTATGCCTTATGCATTCTCTTTTTTTCTTGATTGCAAGGAATAAAAATGACTATACCGACCAACGCTATAACAGTAGTTATATAGAGCAGGCAGTTGAATATATCCAGAACAATCTGTCGTCTGATATCTCTCTTTCTGAAACCGCTGCACTCTTTTCGGTCAGTAGCGAACATTTTTCAAGGGCTTTTAAAAAAGAGACGGGGTTTGGCTTTAACCAGTTTGTCAACCTCATCAGGCTTAAAAAGGCAGAAAGCCTTTTAAAACAAGGTGGTTTATCCGTTTCCGAAGTTGCATCAATGTGCGGTTTTAATGACAGCAACTATTTTTCAATGAAATTTAAAAAGATGTATAACATCCCACCAAAAGTACTACAACTGAAATATAAATCAGAATAGCAATAAAATAATTGACATATAATATAGGATATGGTAAAATTTTATAAAAACTTAAGGAGGTATAATTATGAATCTCAAAGGAACAAAAACAGAAAAAAATCTTAGGGAAGCTTTCGCAGGTGAAAGCCAGGCAAGAAACAAATATACGTACTTTGCATCCGTTGCAAAAAAGGAAGGCTATCAGCAGATAGCGGCAATCTTTGAGCAGACCGCGAACAACGAAAAAGAACACGCAAAGCTTTGGTTTAAGGCTCTTGGTGCACTCTCTGATACTGCAGAAAATCTCCTTAGTGCCGCAGAGGGCGAAAACTATGAATGGACAGATATGTATGACCGCTTTGCAAAAGATGCCGAAGAAGAAGGTTTTACTGCTCTTGCAGCACAGTTCAGAATGGTTGCGCAGATTGAAAAATCACATGAAGAGCGTTATCGCGCACTTTTAAACAATGTTGAAATGAACAAGGTATTTGAAAAAGCAGACGAAACAATGTGGGAATGCCGCAACTGCGGTCATCTTGTAATGGGTAAGAAGGCTCCTCAGATTTGTCCTGTCTGCAACCATCCACAAAGCTATTTTGAGGTTAGAAAAGAAAACTACTAATACAGATATTGCATTTAAAATATCTTTAGCAATTATCTCCCGATATTTCGAAAATATCGGGAGTTCTTGTTTTTAAACTTAATAATCTTTATTATATTAAATATATTAAATAAATTTATAAAAAGACTTGAATTTTTCCGAAAAATAAGGTATACTACCATATGTAAAAATAATGCTAAACTTGAAAGGAATAATATAATATGGCACAGGTAACAAAAGATACTATTATTTTAGATGCACTTCAACTTGATCCTGGAACCGCACAGTTCTTTTTGGAAATTGGTATGCATTGTCTGGGTTGTCCTTCAGCCTCTGGCGAGAGCATAGAGCAAGCCGCTGCTGTTCATGGTGTTGACGCAGATGCTTTGGTTGAAAAAATCAACGCATATCTTGCATCTAAATAAAAATTTCATAAAACCAATAAAAATGATAAAAATTGCTTGACAAATGGGCGTATGTGTAATATAATAATTGCCGTCTGTTTATTACATTTTTGTAGCATCAATTTATCGGAATGGAGGTTATCTTATGGAGCTTAATCTTTTATCCGTTTTAAATTATGACGGTAAAAAAATGCAGATTTCAGAAGATGTTATGCTCAGTTCTTCCGACAACGATGCATTTGAGATAGTTGCTCCTGTTCATTTTGAAGGATGTGCAACAAATGTCTCTGGCACAATTGAACTTTGCGGCAAGGCAAACACTACACTTGAGATGTCGTGTGACCGATGTGCAGAGATTTATACTGAGGAAATTTCTTTTGATATTAACGAAAAGCTAAAAAAAGAGGACACCTATTCAAACGACGAGGAAAACCCTGACATTATTATTTTTTCTGGTTCTTCCATCGACTTTGGAGAAGTTTTATATACCAATCTTTTTATGGCGCTTCCGTCAAAATCACTTTGTAGGCACGATTGCAAAGGCATTTGTCCTGTCTGCGGAATGAACCTCAACACAGGCAGTTGCAGCTGCGACACAAAAGATACAGACCCGAGATTTGACATTTTGGACAAATTGTTGTAAAATATGAAATTATGTAGAATATGCAAAGGTAATCTTTGTTTTGGGTTTACCCCTATATTTTAGTAAATACGAGAAAGAGGTGTATACATTATGGCAGTTCCAAAGAGAAAAACATCAAAAGCAAGAAGAGATAAGAGAAGAGCTAACTGGAAGCTTACAGTTCCAGGTTTGGTTGCTTGTCCAAATTGTGGAGAGTTAAATAAGCCTCACAGAGTTTGCAAGGCTTGTGGCTCTTACAAAGGCAAAGAGGTTATATCTGTAGAAGCGTAACCACTACTTATTATGTGCAAAACAACTGCAACACTAGTTGCAGTTGTTTTTGTATTTTAATACTTGTAAAAAAAACCCATTTGTGTTATACTTATGGTATGTGTACAGTAGATAAAAAAAGGAGGCTAAAAGCATGTCGGTCAGGGTTTCAAATGTATCGCCTGATAGTCTTGCAGCAATTGCTGGAATTAAAGACGGTGATGTAATTTTAAGCATAAACGACATCGAGATAAAAGACTATCTTGATTATATGTACGCCTCCTGTAATGATGAGGTTATTATTGAACTGTCCGACAGAATAATTACAATTGATAATTTTGACTTCAAGCCTCTTGGCATAAATTTTAATACACTTTTGATTGATAAACCCATGTCTTGCAGGAATAAGTGTGTGTTTTGCTTTATCGACCAACTCCCAAAAGGTATGAGACAAACCTGCTACTTTAAAGACGATGATTACAGACTGTCATTTCTTCAGGGCAACTATGTATCAATGACCAATATGACAGATTGCGATGTAGATAGAATTCTGCGCTATAACATTCCAAGGATAAATATATCTGTCCACACCACCAATCCGGAGCTTCGATGCAAAATGCTCTCCAACAAAAATGCAGGACAAGTCCTTGATTACTTAAAACTATTTGCAGACGGGGGACTTTGTATAAACGCACAGATTGTTCTGTGCCCGGGATACAACGACAAGGATGAACTAGACAAAACAATATCAGATATTGCAAATCTTGGTGATAGCGTAGAGAGCGTTTCGGTTGTTCCTGTCGGGATTACCGCTCACAGACACGGTCTTGCAGACTTAAAAGGCTTTGACGCTACATCCTCTGACTCTGTTATCAGTCAGGTTGAAACTTGGCAGAAAAAGTTTAAGAAAGAACGCGGAATAAACCTTGTCTACCTTGCAGATGAGTTTTACCTTATGGCAAATAAGCCTTTCCCATCTTATGATGATTATGACGGATTTGCGCAGATAGAAAACGGTGTCGGTCTTTGTGCCTCACTCATATATGAATTTGATGATGCTCTCTCTCTGTCAAATACCACAACACCAAAAATTCGCAAAACTATTGCAACAGGGTATAGCTCATACCCCGTTATAAAAAGTCTTGTTGAAAAGCTAGAGGGCGAGCTTATTGAGATAATCCCTATTAAGAATAATTTCTTTGGGGAAAAAATTACAGTATCAGGGCTTTTGACGGGCAATGATATAATAAATCAATTAAAAAGCAAGAATTTAGGAGATATACTTTTGCTTCCCTCTTCCTTGCTAAAGCACGATGAACAAGTTTTGCTCGATGATATTACACTTAAAGATATTGAAAGAGAGCTTAACATCAAAATAGAAACAGTGGCAAATAACGGATATGAACTTCTTGATGCACTGCTGAGATAAACAGGAGGAAACCAATGAAACCGATTGTTGCAGTTGTAGGCAGACCAAATGTCGGCAAGTCTACACTTTTTAATAAAATTACCGGAAAGAGGATATCCATTGTTGAGGATACCCCAGGTATTACACGCGACAGAATATACGCAGACGCTGAATGGACAGGCAGAGAGTTTACTCTGATAGATACAGGCGGAATCGAGCCATCAAGCAAGGATGAGATTCTCTCTCAGATGCGCAATCAGGCAAATCTTGCAATAGACATGGCGGATGTTATTCTATTTATGGTAAACATCAAGGAAGGTATGACTGCCGCAGACAAGGATGTATCTGCAATGTTGCAAAAATGCGGCAAACCCGTTATTTTAGTTTGCAACAAGGTTGATGCCCCTGGAAATCCACCGATGGAATTATACGAATTCTACAATCTTGGTGTTGGCGAGCCAATGCCCATATCGTCGGTTCATGGTCTTGGCGTTGGTGATTTGCTTGACAAGGTTATATCTTACTTTCCTGAGGATATAAGCGAGAGTGAACCAGACAATGCGATAAAGGTTGCAGTTATTGGCAAACCAAACGCGGGCAAATCATCTCTTATAAACAGAATTTTAGGCGAAGAACGCGTTATAGTAAGCAATATAGCAGGTACAACCCGTGATGCGATCGACAGTTCCTACACACACAATGACCAAAATTACATTTTTATTGACACAGCAGGAATGAGAAAGCGTGGCAAGATAAACGAAAATGTTGAGCGCTATAGCGTAGTTCGTGCGCTGGCGGCAGTTGACCGTGCCGATGTTTGTCTTATCATGGTGGACGCCACCGAGGGAGTAACTGAGCAGGACACAAAAATTGCAGGATACGCCCACGAGCAAGGCAAAGCCAGCATTATAGTTGTAAACAAGTGGGACATCGTTGAGAAAGAAACAAATACAATGAACAACTTTAAAAATAAAATTAAAGAGGGCTTTAATTTTATGATGTATGCTCCGTCTGTTTTTATCTCAGCAAAGACAGGGCAGAGAGTTGACTCTCTATTTGAGATGATTAACTCAACAGTTGAGCAAAACACCAAACGAATTTCAACCGGTCTATTAAACGATGTTATAAACGAGGCTATTGCTATGGTACAGCCACCGTCTGACAAGGGTAAAAGGCTTAAGATATACTATGCAACTCAGGCATCTATTAAACCGCCAACATTTGTGTTATTTGTCAACAATACCGAACTTGCACATTATTCATATGTGCGTTACCTTGAAAACCAACTAAGGGCAAAATTTGGATTCGAGGGTACACCCATTAAGTTTATTATCCGCGAAAAAGGCAACAAATAACATTTTGATTTTATAGAAAGGTGATGACCTTGTATGGATATAATTTACTTTGTTTCAATTACTATCGCTTCTTATCTTATCGGAAGCATAAGCACCGCAATTTTAGTTGGCAAAATCATCTCTGGCGATGATATCAGAACTCATGGAAGCGGAAACGCAGGAGCTACAAATGCGCTTCGCACTTATGGTAAAGCGGCTGCGGCTTTTGTTACCTTGGGTGATTGTTTAAAGTCTGCAATATCTTGCGTTATGGCAATTCTTATTGCGCGTCTTACACCTCTTGGTATTGAAAATACTGATATTGCAGTTTACTGCGCAGGTTTTGGTGCTGTTATTGGACATAACTTTCCTTTGTACTTTAAATTTAGAGGTGGAAAGGGTATTTTAGTTTCTGTTACTGCTCTCTTCTTTGCAAACTGGCAAATTGCCCTTGCTGTTACCATAATATCCTTAGCAATTATGGCAATTACCAAGTATGTTTCCCTTGGCAGTGTTATTGGAGCTTCACTTTTTATTGTTTTTGCATTTATATTTAAGCTTAATGACAATGTCCCTTATGTTGTGTTTACTACCTTGCTTGGCAGCATTGCTATATATCGTCATAAGATGAATATATCAAGACTAATCAAAGGTACAGAAAGTAAAATTACAGATAAGAAAGTAAAATAGAAAGGACCGATACAATGGCTAAAATTAATGTTATTGGCTCAGGAAGCTGGGGTACTGCGGTCGCAGTTATGCTCGCAGAAAACGGACACAAGGTTTTGCTCTGGTCCTACTTTGAAACAGAAAGCGCTGAATTATCAAGATGCAGAGAGAACAAACACTTTTTACCAGGAATAAAAATTCCTGATTCAATTGATTTTACTTCTGATATCTCAAAGTGTGGCGAAGCTGACATTATTATTATTGCTGTGCCTTCACACGCAGTACGCAACACCGCCTCATCACTTGCCCCATATACAAAGGATGGTCAGATTATCCTCAATATATCAAAAGGTCTTGAGGAGGGTACGCATTTAACATTATCGCAAGTTCTTAAAGAAGAGCTTCCAAATTGTGAGATATCAATTATGTCGGGGCCAAGCCATGCAGAAGAAGTCTCTCGCAAGATTCCCACAACAAATGTTGTAGCTGCAAGAACAGAGGAAATTGCAAACTATATTCAGGACATAATTATGAATCCTACTTTCAGGATATATACAAACCTTGATATGCTTGGTGTAGAACTTGGCGGCTCCTTAAAAAATGTTATTGCCCTGTGCGCAGGCGTCCTTGACGGCCTTAAACTTGGTGATAATACAAAGGCAGCGCTAATGACCAGAGGAATTGTTGAAATTTCCCGTCTTGGTATTGCCATGGGCGCAGACCCCAACACATTTAATGGTTTATCGGGCGTTGGTGATTTGATTGTAACCTGTACAAGCATGCATTCCCGAAATCGCAGAGCAGGCATCTTAATAGGCGAAGGCAAGTCTTGCGACGAGGCAATCAAAGAGGTAAAAATGGTTGTAGAGGGTGTAAACACATGCAAAGCAGCAAAAGAACTCTCCGACAAGCTTGGTGTTGAAATGCCGATTGTAAACGAGGCGTATAAAGTTCTTTTTGAGGGAATGCCTGCATCGGATGCTATCTCTAACCTAATGAATCGAGAAAAAAAACACGAAACCGAAAAGTCTTTCCTAAACGCGGAATAAAAAACACAACCTCAAATGAGGTTGTGTTTTTTATTTAATAATATCATTAAATATTTCACTTTCAATATCTACAATCATATCAATTAAAACTTCTTTATTATCTAGAAAAATAATTCTGCGCCTGTCCATATCAAATTTGCGTATTACTCCATCATATGTCTCATAGGCGCCGCCGTCTTTCCTCTTATCAGGAACAAAATGCGTTATCTTTATTCTTATATTATCACGCACTCTTTCTCGAAGCTGCTGCAACTTTACATCGAGAATTTCTACATCATTGTCACTCAAATCTGGGCTGTTTTCTGTCAATCTGGCTGTTTCGCAAATGGCTTCTTCATGTCCTGTAAGTGCTGCAAATGGTGCAAATTGTGCGGCACGAAGTATTTTGTCGGGAAAATCTTTCTCAATTTCGGGATTGGGATATTGATAATTTAGAATATCGTCATACTGAAATTCGCTCATATTTGCACCTCCTTATGCCTTATGCCCTCCGATTTGCTGATTACGCTCGATAGATGTAGCACTGTCTTGTAGATTTGTACCCTTAATGATTGCATTTTTGCCGTAGCGTTGTTTTATATCAATCATAGTTTCCTGTATTTTTCTTTCTTTTTGCAGTTCCTTTTGTTCCTTTTCCCTTTGAGCAGTCAAGGCTTCATAATCTGTAAAAAGGTCTATTTGCTCATAGTACGGCTTATTTTCAACAGAGCTTTCGGAAATAAGATTATTTGCTGATATTGTTACTCTGCGTATAAGCAGTTTTTCATCTACGATTTTATCATAAAGTTTCAACGTTGCGTCAATTATCAGTCTTGTTGACGAAGTCTGCCTGTCAAGGTTTACTGTTCCGTGTGCGTGTTTCGGTGTTTTCCGTCCGTACATATCGGTTTTGATTTCACCCGTATAATGCTTTGCAATTTCGGGATTAGTGATGTTTTCAATGTCATATCCGATTGTCAAGACTATCTGATTTGTTACAAGCCGCTTTTCAACCAAGTCAAGAGATAAAAGCTCTAACATTTCCCATACGATCATTCTTGCTTTTTCAAAGGTGTATGGCTCTTTTAGAACTTGTCCTGTACTCATACTTTTTGCTTCGGGTGTATATGCCTTTGCTTCTTCAATAGTTGTCGGTTCATACCCCCAAGCGTGGTCAACAAGCATTTTCGAGTTTATTCCAAACAGCTTTTTTAGTGTTTTTCTGCCGTAGGAAGTGGTAGAAGTTCTTGCAATATCGCCCATAGTAAACATACGGTTATCTTCGAGCTTCTTTGAGTAGCCTTTGCCGACTCTCCAAAAGTCGGTAAGGGGTTTATGCTCCCACAGTTCTTTGCGGTAACTCATTTCGTCAAGTTCGGCAATACGCACACCGTCTTTGTCTGGTCGCATCTTTTTAGCTGTTATATCCATCGCAACCTTGGCAAGATACAGATTAGTGCCAATTCCTGCGGTTGCAGTAATACCAGTAGTAGCAAGAACATCCTTAATCATCGTCATTGTCAATTCATATGCTGTCATATGATAAGTGTTCAAGTAGTTCGTTAAGTCGATAAACACTTCATCTATAGAGTACGTGATTATATCTTCAGGTGCTACATATTTCAAATACACCTCATGTATCTTTGTGCTGTAATCAATGTAAAGAGCCATTCGAGGAGGTGCAACTATATAATCTAATTCTAATGTATTATCTGCTTTTAGTTCGTCATCTAAATAAGATTTACCATTGAAAATATGGTTTTGACAATTTTTTTTGCGTAACGCATTAATTTCCTTAACTTTTTGAATGACTTCAAAAAGTCTCGCTCGCCCGGATATTCCATATGACTTAAGCGAAGGAGTAACAGCAAGACAAATTGTTTTTTCTGTCCTACTCGTATCGGCAACAACAAGGTTAGTATTAAGAGGATCAAGATTTCGTTCTCTACATTCGACCGATGCAAAAAAAGCTTTAGCATCAATCGCCACATATTGTCGTCTCATTATCTCCCTCCTTTTAAGCAGAAATATATAAATTTCTCGGCATTACTTATAATTCGGCATTATTTAAATCAATACACAAATATATTCTATCACTCATAAATTCTACGCCTACTTTTTATTTTGCCAGCCATAGAAACAAAAAGACCTGATAACAGGTCTTTTTGTTGTCATATTAGTTTGTATAATTATCAAAGTAACCCTGAACAAGAACAACAGGAGTACCCTTATCGCCCGAGCCACTTGTAAGGTCGCAAAGCGATCCGATAAGGTCGGTAAGCTGACGAGGTGTTGTTCCCTGTGCCGCCATATTGCCGACAAGGTTGTCACTCTTTGCCCTGATGCTGTCAGAAATTGCATTTTTAAGTTCTTCGCCTGATAAATCTTTAAAATCATTATCCGCAAGATATTTAAGCTTAAGTTCGTTCGGGGTACCAACGAGACCGTCTGTAAATGCAGGTGATACGACAGGATCAGCAAGTTCCCATATCTTACCTCTTGGATCTTTGAAGGCACCATCGCCATATACCATAACCTCTACATGTTTGCCGGTTCTATCAAGAACTTTTTGCTGAATATCAAGAACAAGGTCACGACATTCCTGTGGAAAAAGTTTAACCTTATCTTCTGTAGACTTGTTTGAGCCAAGAAGCCCATATTTTTCATTATAACCACTACCATCAACCGAGGATGTCATAATATCGCTAAGGCTATAAACCGCTTTTGCACCTGATTCTTGAAGTATTCTCTTTGTGCGTTCGCGTGTGTGAATATCACAGTTTATAATACAATCTGTGTAGCCAAGAATAGCCTTTGGCTGATTTGCAAACACAATTTCAACCTCTGCACCACATTCACGGATTAAGTCTCCATAATATTCAACATAGTCAACACCTGTAAACTCAAGCTCGGTTCTGCCAAAGAGCTCTCTATATTTTTCTAATGTCAGAATATCTGAATATGGGTTAACTCCTGATGCATCTATATCATCAAGACTTACAAGCGTGTTTCCAACTTCATCTGATGGGTAGTTCATCATAAGAACAATCTTTTTTGCAGCTTTTGCAATACCCTTTAGGCAGATTGCAAAACGATTACGAGAGAAAATCGGGAATATAACACCAATGGTATCACAACCAAACTTTTTCTTTACATCTGATGCAATATTGTCAACAGTTGCGTAGTTGCCCTGGGCTCTTGCGACGATAGACTCTGTAATAGAGATAACATCTCTGTCGCGAAGTTCAAACCCTTCATACTCTGCAGCTTCTAAAACACTTGTTGTAACAATTTCTGCAAGGTTGTCTCCTTCTCTGATTATAGGACAACGAATACCTCTTGAAACAGTACCAACTCTTCTTTCGTTATTTGCCATCTTAAACCACTTCACTCCTATAAAATTTATCCCGTCATATATGGCAGGAAGGTTTATATGTTTTTATCACCAAAACATTATATCATACAAGGATATGATTTTCAATCTTTTTTTATAATAAATTTTGTACTATTTTTGTTTATTTAATCCGTCTTGCCTCAATATAAAATCTTTTATCACATGCATCGCCCATAGAAAATGTTTTTCTTGGCAGGGCACCATCCAAAATAACGGATTTATACAAATCTGATTTGTCCATAGCGTCAAGAATAACGCCAACATTTGATCCATCGGCACAAAGTTTATCCACAACATCCTCGCCATGAATATAGTCAACTTCTCCGCCGTTTTCTTCAACATAGTTATCAATAAACTTCTGTATAGTTGCAACCGTCAGATAATCCTCAGGATTTTTTATAGTAATCTTTTTTCTCTGCCCTTTATATACAAGAACAAAACTTTGACCCATTCCGTCTTCGTTATAACTTACATCAAATTTTTCTTCGAGTTTTTGCAGAAATTTATCCCCGTCTGTATCAAAAATAACTCTGTGAATCGCCTCAAACACAAGTGATTTATCATGAAGGTTCACAAGCTCACAAAGGGCAAACCTTGCAGGAGAGTTCATAGCAGCATCTGCGCCTATATGTGATTTTAAGTTCTCATAATGCGTTTTTGCTGTTGCAAGAGAATGGTTCCCATCTCCCATAGCAAAAACAAGAGGGGTTTTCGTTTTTACACCATACTTTTGTTCAAAAAGATCAATATCCTCAAGTGCCAAAAGTCTCTCTTCAAGTCTTTTACTTGCCTCCTCCGACATCTTATAGCCAGTTATGTGACCCGAATTTTGCATTAGATCAAAATCATAAAGTTTTTCAAAACTCTCTTTTATATCACTATTTGATTCAATGATTTCACACATATTATCATCAATAAGAAGCATAATGTGCGGAAGCTCAATCAACGCATCACAACGCACCCTAAGGCGAGGTGGAATTCTTGAAATAACTGTGCCCTCTGTTGCCCTGATTTTTGTTTGTGCTCCACTTGTGTAATCATAGTCCTCAAGGTCAACCACACCTACAACACCAAGTCGCTTCGCACCATTTGCAAGGATTCTCTCTACATAGATATAGGTGTTTTTATGTTCGATAAAAATATCATCATTATCATAGTTTTTCATAACTGCATTTGTGTTTTTTATTCTGTCTTCTATATTTGCATCATTTAAGTAAATTTCAGGCACTGTCAGTTTAAATGTTGACGGACTTTCTCCAACACACGCAGATACACCTTCCCAATATTCAGGCTCTGATGTATACTGATCGCAGGCAACCACGCTCCACTTTTTCATTTTTTCATTGTCTGCCGAGAACCTCGGCAAAATAATATCCGCTCTTTTAAATGTCATTTTTTCCTCTCCTTGCATTATATTTTAGATGCCACTTTTATTAAAAAGTTGCATCATCCTTCCATACAAATTTAAAATTTATAGACTCGCCGCCATCGACGAGTATGTTTTGTCCTGTGCAAAATGTATTTGTAACTGTCAAAAAGTACGCCCACTCAGCAATTTCTTCTGGTGTTGCCCATCTCTTAAGCGGTGTTTCTTCCATTATCTGCGACCATAGTTTTTTATCGTTTATAACACAATCATTAAGAGGTGTAAGGACTCCACCAGGATCAAGGCTGTTACATGTAGCACCAAATTTTGAAATACGAAGCGCCACATTCTTTGTATACGCCATTACACCGCCTTTGCTTGCGCAGTATTCAGGAAACTCCGACCCTGTATGTCCACTTGCAGAACCAATGTTTAGCACAGACTTAATTTTATCACAAAATGCATATTTTTCAGTTATGTGAATCAGTGCCTTTAAATTTGTATCAATGTCTGCTTCGTTCTGCGTGCCTGCATTGTTAATCAAGATGTTTACATCATCAATTTCCGGCAGGGAATCATAATCGCGGATATCACATATGTAATGAGTATAGTTTGCGTGTGTTATTTCAGATGTATTCCTGTCAATTCCTATAACAGTATGTGCTTGCATCAAAAACAGCTCTGCAATCGCCTTGCCAATTCCTCTTGATGTGCCTGTAATTAAAACTTTCATTTTGGTTTATTTCCTTTCCATTGAAATATAGTCAAGATATTCTCTACCTATATTATTCTTCTTCCAGTTAGTTACAATCTTATACCCAACAGGCGAGAAAATCACCTCCATAATAAGCTCTGCAACGGCTCCTGTAACAGCACACATCGTACACTGCACAACCGTCCAGCAAAAGCCATCCCAGAAGATTGGCGCAAAGCCTACAAATACAATCAGCGAAAATATAAAGTTGTCAAAAAACTGACCGATAAATGTTGAAACATATGTCTGTACTGCATACGCAAATTTTCCATCAGGATTTTTCTTGAACAATTGCCCAGTCGACCAATTAAGCATATTGTTGATGCACGCAGAGAGCAAAAACGCAACTGTGCTGCCAAGTAATATAAACCATGTGCCACCAAAAATGTCGTCAAATGCGTGATAATCCTTTGCATTTGATGGAATAATACTTGCAACATAAAATATAAGACATGTCAAAAGGTTTATCATTGCTGCCATTACAGATATTTTGTTTGATGCCTTTGGGCCAAAATGTTTTGTTATAACATCCATACACATAAATGACAACCACGATATTAAAATTCCGCCATCAAGCGCTATCCAGTCAAGCTGTATAAGTGTTTTGTTTGCAAGTAGGTTCATACATATTACACTTACAACAAAAAGTGCAACAATTGATGCCGGAATACACCTCAACAAGACTTTAGTTTCTTTTTGCTCTTTTTCTACAAACTCTTTTATACTACACATCTCATCTATCCAACCTTTTCTATCTCAGGCTATTTTACTTAGTCAAATTTCGACATCTCTGCTAGGCTCATGTCAAGGGAAGAATTTTTACTCCTTATATTCATCAATTTATTGTGTCTGGTTTAACCAACAAACTCAAAGTTTAATGTCTGTTTTTTTGATTCACCCGGTTTTATAAATTCCAGCATTCCCTTTTCCCTCATTACATCTCTTCCATCAGGAGTGCAGTTTCCCGGTTCAAGCCCCATGACATAGTCATACTCTCCTAACATTTTCCATTGAGTAAAGTACATAAGCTCATTTGTATCAAAAGTCATCTTCATGCCCTTTTTTATTTGTGGATTATATATACTAACTTCCGCTTTTTCTGAAAATTTATGATAAAAACACATTTCTTCATAGTCTGCTTGTGGACTTTCTACCTTCAGACAGTCGGCCAATCCTGTCATAGAATGTTCGTTTCGGGCAACAATTTCTCCTGATGGTATTTTTATTTCAGTATCTTCACACAGAAGTGGATATCCCATATTGCAATGGTACAAAATTTCATACGGCGCCTTAGATGAACCTATGTTTTTAACAGTATCCGTCATTGTAAATTTGTTTTCATCAAGTGACACCACATATTCTCTTTCCATAACAAGCTTATGAGAAAAGATGCGTGCATCGCGCACTGTCGCCGTAATATAAATGTTGTTATCATCAATTCGGTAAGAAAAATTTTCACAAGGGGTGTTTGATATGGTTCCATGAAGAGGAAGCTGCTCACCATCATCAACACAAGGACTTCCTACCGCGGTTAGTCCGCAGGTGGTACAAAATCCGGCTGTAAAGGATTTTAAAAATCCAACTCCGTCCTTGTCATAGTATTTTGGAGAAACATATCCACAAGCCGAAATAAAACTAAAATTATCTCCTTTTAAGCTAAGTCTTGTGATGTCTGCACAGCGGTCAAGCGAAACCCAAAATTCAAGACCCTTTCCGTTTCTCACATATAACATACGCATACCTTCGCCTTTCCCTCCAGAAAGCCGCATTTCTTCTACGCCGTAAATTTGTATTGGGTTACCTATGTATTTATTCATAAATATTCTTGTATGATATATTTAGTCCTAAATATATCAATACTCTCCTTTCTTTTAAACCTTTATGATATAATCAATAAAACACTGTGGACTTTTTATTTTTCTATTGACAAATCATAGTTGGTCTCCTTCTCATTATAATAAAATTTATAAGCTAAACGGTCTAAATCTTGCAATTTTTATTTTACAAGTAGAGCTTTTTGTCTATTGGCATATCATTATCGAGCAGCTCACCAAAAGAGTTGTTTTTATATATTCTTTCAATCACAGAATACATTTTTCTTGCACTGCACAATTGTACTTTAGCCTCCCCTATATACCCATCCTCAATACAACCATAATATCGAAAAGGCTCTTCAAACTTCGGAAAATATACCGAAACATCAGGAATTTTATCATCAAACCAATATAAAAGCCGCTTTTCTTCCGTTCCGTCTTTGTGAATAATCTTTTTTTCTACCATACAATCCGTCAAACGATGGGGGGTTCCAAGAGACTCCTCAACATAGTGTAGATATGTGTTTTTATCATGTCCTACACCAATCAAAAGAACATATCCATCCGCAGCAAAAAGTTTACCATAACACCCCATAGGATTTGCAGGCGTATCAGTAATTGCCTCAAAATTTATAAAATCATTCACCTTGTCACTATCTCCAAATACCGCCATAGAATGTGTGGGGTGCAAAGTTCTTGTAGCATCAGGATGTGCTGCCGCAAGCTTTGGCAGGACACCAAGACAGCTATATGTTGTTCTTCTGTCATACACATCACTGTCCCATGTATGTGTTGGCACGCACAAAAGACCTCCATCTTGCGTAAAAAAATCAATCAGCACAGATAAAAGAGTTTCTCCACCACCTTCTATTTCCCCCACAGATTTAAGCGAGGTATGTACAGTAACAATTTTCCCCCTAATATGTTGAAATTTCTCAAGTTGTGTTATTAGTTGTCTTTCTGTTAATAAAGTTCTTCCCATACGTTAAACGCTCCTCTAACTCTAACAATAAAAACAGTTAAAAGCAAATCTGTATACCAAGTTTTTTTGCAAAATTTCATATCAAGAGTCGAAAATTCATTTTATCACAAAGGTATATGTTTTTATTATCAAAATCATATAGCCAAGTATCCAAGTCCTTCTAAAACCGAAGATATGAGAATAAGCAAAATACATACGGGCGCAATATATTTAACCATAACTAAAAACATTTTTTTCGATTTAAAAGATCCCGTAAGTTCAATTTCTTCAATAATAGTTTTCGGTTTTATAATATGTCCAACAAAAAGACACATTAAAATAGCAACTATCGGCATAATAACGCTGTTACTGATGAAATCAAAGAATGTGAGAAAGTCCATCCCTATAACCTTTATATTTGCCCAGATACCATTACCCAAAGACGACGGCACACCAAGAACAACCGATATAAAAAATACAACGATACAAGCTACCGGTCGGCTTAATTTAAATTTATCACAGAAAATAGAAACTATAGTTTCCATAAGTGAAATAGAGGATGTCAACGCCGCAAAAAGAACAAGAAGGAAAAAGAGCGTACCTATAACATTTCCACCCCACATACTCTCGAATACTTTTGGTAATGTTGCAAACATAAGTCCAGGACCTTTTCCCAGTGCAGCAGGGTCACCTCCTGAAAACGCAAATACGGACGGCACAATCATAAGACCCGCAAGAAATGCAATTCCCGTGTCAAACAGTTCTATATTATGAACAGCAGATTCTATTTTAACATCTTTTTTCATATATGAACCGTATGTAATCATAATACCCATAGCAAGTGACATTGAATAAAAAAGTTGCCCAAGTGCCGCAAGTACAGTAGTTATTGAAAAAGCTTCAAAGTTAGGCACAAAGTAGTATTTAACACCCGCCATTGCTCCTGGTCTTGTAATTGAATATATTGCAATTATAACCGAAAGAATCAAAAGCACAGGCATCATCATTTTACTCACCTTTTCGATTCCCTTTTCAACACCTAAAAATACAACTGTGGCAGTGATTCCAAGATAAGCTGCAAACCATAAAATCGGTTCTGCTGGCTGAGAAATAAAGCTGTTAAAGAAAGACTCTCCAGCTGCCTGCAAACCATTTCCCATTATAAAAACTGCAAAATATTTTGTTACCCAACCACCTATAACACAGTAGTAAGGAAGAATAATCATTGGGACTATTGACGCAATGTAGCCTATAAAGTTATATTTTTTGTCAAGTTGTCCAAATGCTCTTATAGCACTAAGGCCTGTTTTTCTTCCGATTGCTATTTCTGTTGTCATAAGAGTAGCTCCAAACGTAACAGCCAAAATCAAGTATACAAGCAAAAATATACCACCGCCGTATTTTGCCGCAAGATACGGAAATCTCCATAGATTGCCAAGCCCTACCGCTGAACCTGCCGCCGCAAGAACAAAGCCTATCTTCCCAGTAAAGTTACCTCTTTTTTCGTTCATTTTTTCCTCCTGTAAAACTTTTCGTAAGATTTTCTTCTATAATTATTTTAAAAATGTTTTTCTCCTTTATTGCAAAGCATAAGGTTTAGATACAACCGATTATAAGAAAAAGTTCATATTGAAGACAAGAGAACCGTTCAGTTGTGTTACGATGTGTAAATATCAAAATCACTAAACGATTTAGATACTACCAGACTCATTATTAAAATCAAGTCTTGCCATCGCGATTCCTATAGAGATAATCACAAAAACATTCCCGACCACAGAGCCATATGCCGAGTTTGCCAAATTATAAACAAGCCAGAATGGTGCTGCGCACAAAGATAGTATTCTTATATTCTTTTCTCTTGTCAACCACAGCGCCATAATTTCAAAGATGATTCCTAAAATAGCAAATATACTGAAAATGTTTTCATACATGGCAAGTCCTATCGCCAGTAAAATCAAGTTTATACACACTATAATACTTACAAAATTTTTTACCATAAATTCTTTTTCCTTGTATCCTGCAAGCAAGGAGAGCAAAAGTCCCATAAAATCTAAAACTGCGCCTTCAAAGGCTCCTAAAAAAATATATTGAAGAATGTATAGTAGTCTTGAAGTTAAATTTACGGCAATTATGTTTCTTCTTGTTTTGAACTGAAAACTTAAAATAAACGTCGCAACTGCCAACACACCTAATATATGCGCCATGTGAAAACTACCTCCGTCTATAACTTTACTGATATCTAGTTACCGCTCTTTACTACGACAGGCTTTATCCACTTGCGACTTTTAAAGTGGCGCAAGCACATTATACTCTTTGGTATATCCTCTACTATATAACCAACTAACATTATAATCGGGAATGGCAGCCGAAGAATAAACGCTGCAATAAAAGTTGTTGGAATCGCAAGTATCCACAGACACACTATATCATATTTTGCCCCTGTAAGCGAATCTCCGCCCGAGCGAAATATTGCACATATCATAGTATATGGAATGTTTCTGAACCAAAGTTCAAGCGCATATATAACGATTATACTAAGCGCAACACTGACAGTCTGCGGAGTGATATTGCCGCTTATATTAAAAAGATATACAACCCTTTCACGGAATACTATAATAAAAATAGCAAGTAGCACACTAATTATAGGGGTAGTAAGCACAAGTCGTTTTGAACTTCTGTACGCCTTGTTATAGTCCCCCTCACCTATTGTTTTGCCTACAATTACCGCTCCGCCGTCGTTTAAGCCTATAAACAATATCATAGAAAGACTTTCTACTGTTCTAAGTATTGTGCATGCGGCAAAATTCTCATAACCTGTGTTAGAATAAATAGCATTGTTGCATACAGTTCCAAGTCCCCATAAAAGCTCGTTTACAATAACGGGAGAAGCCTTTAACATAAAATATTTATAATCACAAAAATTAAATTTAAAATAACTTTTTATCGGCATTATAATTATGTTTTTCTGATAGATGGATATACACACAAGCAGTCCAAAACCTATCCACGCAGATATGGCTGTAGCAATTGCAGCCCCCTTTACGCCCATTGGTGCAAAACCAAATTTGCCAAAAATCATTACATAATCAAGAAATATATTCAAAAAAGTAGATACACCCGATACAATCATCGGAAGTTTAACCCTCTCTGTCGAGCGAAGAACAGTACTTAGCACCGATGTCATAGCTGTTGCCGGATATGCACATGCAAGAATGCGCAGATAGTCAGACCCTGTCTTTATTACATTTGGATTGCCATTAAAAACTCTCATAATCGTCGAAGGGAAACACATCGCCCCTGTCATAAACAACAAGGCTACCCCAAACGCCGTAACAACCGCAATTTTGCATATTCTTCTGATATTATCGATTTGTTCGGCACCCCAATATTGTGCAATAAACAAGGCAGACCCCGAACAAAGTCCAAAGGTTATCATGTTCAAAAGCCAATTCCACTGAAAAGCCATTCCTGATGCTGATAAAACAACATCGCCAAGCTGACTCATAAACAGGGTGTCTACAAATGTAAGTGAGTTGATAAGAAGATGTTGAAAGGCAATCGGAAGCGCAAGTTTAAGCAAAAGCTTCCAGAATTCCTTTCTCTCATTTTTTATAATTTCCATTTTATATACCATCTTTTGCAGTTTATTTTCCCATATTATTTGTTCTGAACAAATTTTTTGCTTTGTAGCAAATACAATACCTTGCACATGGTTTTTTCAGAAAGTATTCGTCTGAAAAATACCGCTATCTTCATAACTGCAGTTGGGATAATTATATGCTTACCTTTAAACATCTTGTCAATTGCGTAACGACACACCATTCTCTTGTCAGCAATTATTAAATCTTTGCCTTTCTCATTGCCATTGCCAAAACTTACCCCTGCAACCTGCTCGAACTCAGTTTTGACAGGCCCCGGGCAGAGCACGCTCACCACTACTTTTGATTTCTCGCGCCTCAATTCTTCATATAACGCCTGTGTCAGTCTAAAAACATAGGCCTTGGATGCATAATATGCAGAGAAAAGCGGGCCGGGAAAAAATGCAGCAATTGATGATACATTCATAATATATCCGTGATTTTTTTCTTTAAATTTTTTTGCAACAAGCTTTGTTAAAATATGTACCGCCTTGACATTGGTCTCAATCATATTAAGCTCATCTTCTAAATCAGATGAGCACAAATCACCAAACACACCAAAACCTGCGTTGTTTATAAACACATCCACATCATCAAGACAGGATGCAATTTTTTCAATATCCTCAGCCTTTGTTACATCCAGACAAAGTGACTCAACATTGGTGTTTAGACTATTTTTAAGTTCTGCAAGGCGGTCTTCTCTTCTGGCAACTGCAATGATATCATAGCCTCTCTCTGACAATATCGCAGCCATCTCTCTGCCAAGTCCCGAACTTGCGCCCGTAATCAACGCTTTCATATCTTCCTCCATAATATCTCGCAATCTTGTTTCTCTGTAATTCAAATCTTCATACAACGGGAACAAACATTATTTGACATCTACATTTGTTATATACGGAATCCCATGAACTTCTGAATCAAAGGTTCCGCTTACAGTGACAGTTTGTCCAATGTATTCTTTTAGTATATCGGTGTCGTTTTCTTTAGTAAAGAATACAACCGTCTTCCAGTTTGATTCCTCGCCGTATATATCGGTATAATAATAATTTATCTCTCTTTCGGTGGTTATATAGCAATATGTCTCTCCTATATCACTTGGCTGTTCAGAGTAACCTACCTCTCCTGTTATTGTAAAAGCATCACCTATTTTTAAATCATTTGATATTATATCTGTGTTTGCCTCTGTTTCAACAGTCTCGACACTACCGCAAGAAATCAATGCCGTTGCCATCAATAACACCACAGCAATCAAACATAATCTTTTCATAATCTTCTCCTTTTTATAATTTCATATCATCATTATACAGAAGGTACCTTCACATACGGCATCATATTTTCCATACATTCAGGCAGCTTTAGTATTTCTCCATTATGATTTTAATTAGTTTGATTTTGCTACAACTACCTCAGTCTCTTCTATTGCCTTTGCTATCATTCCTTCAATGTCGGTGAGGAGTTTTTCTGCTTCTACTATTTCATCAAGGTTAGGCTTGGTTTTAGGATGCTTTGGTACAAATATTGTGCAGCAATCCTCGTACGGTAAAATTGATGTTTCGTAAGTATCAATCTTCTTTGAAATTCTTACAATTTCTTCCTTATCCATTCCAATACACGGACGGAAAACAGGCATATCTACCGCGTTGTCAGTAACAGATAAGCTTTCCATAGTCTGACTTGCCACCTGTCCTATGCTTTCACCAGTGATAAGCGCCTTTGCACCGCGAGACTTTGCTATTCTTTGTGCAATCTGCATCATAATGCGGCGCATAATAATTGTAAGGTACTCCTTAGGACATTTTTCTATAATATCAAGCTGAATATCTGTAAATGGAACAATATGTAGGTTTATAGGCCCTGTGTAAACAGAAATAATTTTTGCCAAGTCTATTACCTTTTCTTTTGCTCTGTCAGATGTGTACGGATGACTGTGAAAATAGACTGCATCAAGAATAACACCACGCTTTGAAATCATCCATCCTGCAACAGGGCTGTCAATACCGCCACTAAGCAAGAGTGCTGCCCTGCCTGCAGTACCTACCGGCATTCCGCCTGCACCGCTAAACTTCTGGGTTATAATAAATGCCTGATTTCTTATCTCTATCTGCACAAGGATATCAGGATTATGTACATCTACAGATAAACCCTCGGTATTTTTAAGAATCACTCCGCCCATATGTCTGCATATCTGTGGAGAGTTCATAGGAAACAGCTTGTCCTCTCGCTTTGCCTCGACCTTAAATGTCTTACCCGTTAAATCCATTTGATTAAGACAGTCAACTGTGGTCTTTTCAATTGCCTCCATGGTCTTTTCACACTTTACCGCCGGGCAGATATTAACTATACCAAATACCTTAGATAATCTGTTTATTGCCGCCTCCATATCTATTCCGTCTTCAAGCGGCTCTACATATATAGTAGATTGTGACCTTCTAACAGAGAACCTGCCAAGTGACGAAACCGCACTTGCTACATTGTCAACAAGTTTTTTTTCAAAAACAGGTCGGTTAAGACCTTTCAGTGCAATCTCACCATATTTTAAAAGAATTATATCTGTTTTCATTTGTGTATCTCCTTATATCAATTTTCAAGGGGCTATACGCCCCTTTTTATCTGTTTAATTTTCTAAGTCTGGGTATAATTGTCGTCAACACAGACACAACCTTGTCTATTTCTTCTTTAGTATTAAATTCAGACAAACTAAAGCGTATACTTCCGTCAATCATACCTCTGTCAAGTCCAATAGATGTTAGTACATAGCTGGGTTCTCTCTTGTGGCTCGAACAAGCAGAACCGCTTGATACATATATCCCCTCACTCTCAAGAGTGTGAAGGATAACCTCTGACTTTACGCCAGCAAACGAAATATTGAGTATATGCGGAGCACACTGCTGCGGAGTATTTACAATCACATTATCTATATTGTCACATATACCGTCTCTCAATCTGTTCCTAAGCGAAATCATCATTGGAATAGAGTCTGTCATTTTAGATGCGCAATGCTTTGCAGCAACGCCAAGACCTGCAATCGCAGGTACATTTTCTGTGCCCGGACGGACTCCATTTTGCTGGCCGCCACCAAAAATAATCGGCGAGAGTTTTGTTCCTTTTTTGACATAAAGTGCGCCTATCCCTTTTGGACCATGAATTTTGTGTCCACTAATACTAATTAAATCTGCACCCAAATCCTTTTGATTAAAGGGTATCTTACAAAATCCCTGAACCGCATCAACATGCAGATATGCGTTTGGATTTCGCTTTTTTAATATTTTCGCTACTTTCTCGACCGGCTCAAGAGAGCCAATTTCATTATTTACAAGCATTACACTGACAAGACATGTGTCAGGGGTAATCATCTCCTCGAATTCTGCAAGTTTAACGATTCCGTTATTATCAACAGGAATATAATCTATACGGTTGCCCTTTTTTTCAAGCTCGTTTAATGTGTTCAAGGTCGCAGGATGCTCTATTGGTGTACTGATAACATGATTGCCTCTTGCAGAAGCACATACACCAGTTATTGCAAGGTTGTTCGCTTCTGTGCCACCTGAGGTAAAATAAATTTCATCCGCTCTGACACCCAAAGTCTCTGCCAATATTTCTTTTGATAACTTAATCTCTTTTTCTGCCGCAATCCCAAGTCTGTGAAGTGACGACGGATTGCCATATATGTTTTGCATAACATCCATGACCTTATCGCTAACCCGCTTATACGGGCGGGTCGTTGCGCTGTTGTCAAGGTAAATTTCCATATATAATCAAATCCTTTCGATTATAAAACATTCTTAAAGCTTTTATTATTTTAACATAACAAAAATCCTTTTTCAACTGTTTTAAGGGTAGATTTAAAATAAATTTACCCCTGTTTATATAATATGTAATACTCGTCCCTTTGTTATTGATTTTATATCAATATTGTGCTATTATATAAATAATTATGATTACTTCAGGGCAATGCCCTTTAGAAAGGTGTAACCTATATGGAAAGTAAGACCTTTAAAACACTGGAATTTGACAAAGTTCTTCACATGCTTGCTGATTTTGCAAAGAATGATGATGCAAAAGCAAAGGCATTATCACTAGTGCCATCATCTGTATTCAGAGTTGTTGAACAAACTCTTGAAGAGACTGACGCGGCAGTAACATTGATACTTAAATACGGCTCCCCCGAGATAGTCAGGATAAACAATATAGATGAGTCTGCAAAACGCCTCAAGGTAGGCGGAGGACTATCTATGCCTGAACTTTTAAACATTGCGTGTATTCTCAAAGGTGCGCGTACAATGAAGAGATACACCCCCGACCAAACAGGGATTCTGTCGGGATATATCGAAGAACTTGTATCTGCTAAACCGCTTGAAGACAGGATAGCGACATCAATTATTTCCGAAAATGAAATGGCTGACCACGCAAGCAGCGAACTTGCAACAATCAGGCGTAAAATTAAAAATGCCTCTGCAAAAATTAAAGACACACTTGATTCCATGATTCGTTCGCAAAGCTATCGCAAGATGCTTCAAGATACAATTGTAACAGTACGCAACAACAGATATGTTGTGCCTGTAAAGGCCGAGTACAGAGGTGAAGTCCGTGGTATAACACACGATATATCAGCATCAGGTTCGACTGTTTTTATAGAGCCTGACAGTGTTGTAAACGCAAATAACGAACTCCACGAGCTTTCCATACGCGAAAAAGCAGAAATTGAACGCATTCTTCTCGAAATCTCTGGCGAGGCAGCAGAGATTATCGAAGATATAAAAAATGACTATGATTCTCTTATTCACCTTGACTTTATCTTTGCAAAAGCAAAGCTTTCTCTTGATATGAAAGCATCAAATCCAATCTTGAACAAAGATGGAATAATAAAAATCAAGCAGGGCCGTCATCCACTAATTGACAGAAAAACAGTTGTCCCGACCGATGTTGAACTTGGTGACCGCTTTGATAGTCTTATTGTTACAGGACCAAATACAGGCGGCAAAACCGTTGTGCTTAAAACAATAGGTCTTTTTTGTCTTATGACACAGGCTGGGCTACATCTGCCTGCCGCAGACAGTACAACTATGCCTGTCTGCCCCGATATTTTTGCAGATATTGGTGACGAGCAAAGTATAGAGCAAAGCCTCTCTACCTTCTCCTCCCATATGAAAAACATTGTCGAAATTTTTAAAAAAGCGACAGACGGATGTCTTGTTTTGTTTGACGAGCTTGGTGCAGGCACAGACCCAACCGAGGGTGCGGCACTTGCAACTGCAATTATAGAGAGTTTTCGCTCTATGGGGGCAAAAATTGCCGCAACGACTCATTACAGCGAGCTTAAGCTCTATGCACTGTCAACTCAAGGGGTGGAAAACGCCTCCTGCGAGTTTGATGTAAACACACTCTCTCCGACTTACAGGTTGCTTGTTGGAATTCCCGGGCGCAGTAACGCCTTTGCTATTTCCGAAAAGCTCGGTCTACCAAAGTATATAATTGACCGCTCTAAAGAAATGCTCTCTGATGAGAATATTAAATTTGAGGATGTTCTATCAACAATCGAAGACAACCGTCTTTCTGCAGAGCACAACTTTGAGGAGGCCGAAAAGCTTCGTCGCGAGACAGAAAGATTAAAGGCTGAACTTGCCGCAGAGAGAGAAAAGATTGAAAAGCAAAAAGATAAAATCTATGACCGCGCAAGAGAAAAGGCAGAAAAAATAATTACAAATATTCAGACAGATATAGACGAAATGTACGAGCAAATCAAAGCCGCACAAAAGGCCCGTAACGAAGAAGAAGCCTTGCGTCTTGTCCAGGAAATGCGCAAAGAACTTGGTCTTAAGTTAAAGAAAAACAAATCACCCAAGAACAAAACAAAGCCTGTTCCAAAAGGCAAGGCTGTAAACCTTAATACATTAAAGCTCGGAGCAAGCGTTATGCTCCTTGACCTTGGTGATAAGGGCAGCGTCCTCTCTATAAACAAAAAAGAGAATACAGCTGTTGTTCAGGTTGGTATTATGAAGATAACTGCAAAGGCAGAAAACCTTATCCTTGCAGAGAACGACAGCAATCCACAGAGCAAACAACGCTCAGGTGGCGGTGGTGGCACAAGCGTTCTGCGCAGGGATGCTGTCAAAAACGAAATTGACCTTCGTGGCATGATGCTTCAGGAAGCAGAATATGCAGCAGATAAATTCCTTGACGAGTGTGCTCTCTCAGGGCTTACAACCGTCAGCATAATCCATGGCAAGGGTACAGGAACTCTGCGCTCAGGTATTCAATCAATGCTCAGGCGCCACCCACATGCAAAGAGCTTCCGCCTTGGAAAATACGGCGAGGGAGAAGACGGCGTAACCATTGTTGAGTTAAAATAATTATATATTATTAAGAAATATACAGTTTTATTATTTAATGGATAAAAACTTTTAAAAAACTATTGTATTTTTTCAAAAAAAGTGTTACAATAAATTTTATGATATTTGCAGATTTATATAGCAAATAGCCGATATTTGTCAACGACGGATTTTGGTATAAACTTATTTATTCAGGAGAAGTTATTATGTTAAAGAAAAAGTGGTTGCTTAAGGAATTTGATAAATCAAGAGTTCTTGAAATCTCCAAGAACTTCGGTATTTCTCCCCTTACATCTATAATTCTTTTCAATCGTGGCATCAAAGGAGACGACGAGATCAGAAGATTTTTGTCAAACGACCTTGATATTATGTATGACCCATTTTTAATGCGTGATATGGACAAGGCCGTAGAGCGTATACTTTCTGCTAAGAAAAATGGTGAAAAAATCACTATCTATGGCGACTATGATGTAGATGGTATTACTGCAATTGCAATTTTATACAAGCACCTCAGCGAAATGGGAATTCCTGTTGACTACTATGTTCCTGACAGAATGCAGGAAGGTTACGGTATAAACCGTGATGCCCTTGATAAAATTAAAACCGAAGGTAGTTCTTTAATTATTACTGTGGATACAGGTATTACTGCTGTTGAAGAGTGTGAATATGCCCATTCTATTGGTCTTGATATTATTGTTACAGACCATCATGAGTGCAAAGAAGTTATTCCGGATGTATACGCAGCAATAGACCCAAAACGCAAAGACTGCGGATACCCCTTCAAGAGCCTTGCAGGTGTTGGTGTTGTGTTTAAACTTATACAAGCCCTTGACGAGAACAAGTCTCTTCCTGATCTTATGAATAAATACGCAGATCTTATGTGTCTTGGTACAGTTGCAGACATCTCTCCCCTGGTTGACGAAAACCGCATAATTGTAAAAGAGGGTCTCAAACGCTTTAAATCAACAAAAAATATTGGTTTAAAGGCTCTTATAGATGTATCAACAAACGGAAAGGCAATTACTACTTCTACTATTGGATACATTATTGCACCAAGAATCAACGCAAGTGGCAGACTTGGTTGTGCATCAAGAAGTGTTGAGCTTTTCCTTACAGACGATATAGAGAATGCAAAAAATCTCGCAGACTCTCTGTGTGAAGAAAATACTCTCAGACAACAGACAGAACAGAAAATGTTTAAGGAAGCGCTTGAATATATCGAAAACCACCCAGAAATCAAAGACGATAAGGTTATCGTTATTCCTCACGAAAATTGGCACCATGGAATTGTCGGTATAGTTTCTTCAAAAATTACCGAAAAGTTCTATAAACCATCTATTCTCTTTGCTATAGATGGTAACGAGGCAAAGGGTTCAGGCAGAAGCGTCTCAGGATTTAACCTTTTTGGTGCACTTGAAAATTGTTCTGATTTGCTTGAGAAATTTGGCGGTCACGAACTTGCCGCAGGTCTTACCATAAAGGCTGAGAATATCGAAGAATTCCGCAAGAAAATAAATGACTACTCAAAAGATGGCATTAGCGAGGCAATGCTTGTTCCAACTATTGCTCTTGATGCTGCAATAAAGGTTCCTTACATAACCATAGAGACTGTTAACGATATTAATCGTCTTCAGCCATTTGGTGTTGATAATCCAACTCCTTCTTTTGCAGTTAAAAACATTAAAATTCATAAAATAAGCGTAATGAGTGAGGGTAAGCACTTGCGTATGACCCTCTTTAAGGATGGAAAATACTTAGACTCTGTTGGTTTTGGAATGGGTGAGTATTATAACCACCTTGAAGAAGGTGATTTTATAGATGTTGCATTTGCACTTGACATTAACGATTACAAGGGGTTTCAGAACGCACAGCTTATACTAAAAGACATCAAAAAAGCAGACGAGTAAGTATAAAAAGCCGGTGTATTGCCGGCTTTATTCATTAATTGAAATTTTAATTTAAAAATAAAGTATATTATTTAAGGAGGTATTTATATGACTGACACCACAGAAAAAAATCTAGACACCTTGCTCGAAAAAATTCGCACTTACTACAAATCAGACGATTTACAAATAGTTGAAAAAGCATATAATTATGCCTCCGCGCTTCATAATGATCAGGTAAGGCACTCAGGTGAGCCTTACTTTATTCACCCTATAAATGTTGCACACACAATCGCAGAAATGGAACTTGACCTCCAATCAATATGTGCGGCACTTCTTCACGATGTTGTTGAAGACACTGAAGCTACCCACGAAGATATTGTAGCAGAATTTGGCGAGACAATTGCGATGCTAGTTGATGGTGTTACAAAACTTGGTAAAATTCCTACTCACTCTCAAGAAGAACAACAAATAGAAAATCTGAGAAAGATGTTCTTTGCAATGGCAAAGGATGTCAGGGTAATTCTTATCAAACTTGCCGACAGACTTCACAACATTCAAACGCTTAAATATGTCCGAGAAGATAAACAACGTCGCATTGCAAGAGAAACATTAGAGGTTTATGCACCTCTTGCACACAGACTTGGTATGTCTAAAATCAAATGGGAACTTGAAGATACAGCCCTTCGTTATATTGACCCTGTCGGATATTATGAAATTGTTGACAAGATTTCACAAAAGCGCAGCGAGAGAGAAAACTTTATATCAGATATTCAGGAAACTCTAAAAGCTCGACTTAGCGAAACTCTAGATATTACACCGCATATCGAAGGCAGAGCAAAGCATTTTTACAGCATATACAGAAAAATGTTTATGCAAAACAAAACAATAGACGAGCTCTACGATTTATTTGCAGTACGCGTTATTGTTGACTCTCTTTCTGAATGTTATGCCGTTCTTGGAACAGTTCACGAATTGTTTAAGCCAATTCCAGGCAGGTTCAAGGACTATATTGCTATGCCAAAACCAAACATGTATCAGTCACTTCACTCAACACTTATAGGCCCAGGGGGTACTCCGTTTGAAATCCAGATTAGAACATGGGATATGCATCACACAGCAGAGAACGGAATTGCAGCCCATTGGAAGTACAAAGAGGGTATAAGCGGTGTAAGCGACATGGATGAAAAGCTTGAATGGATTAAGCAATTCCTTGACCTGCAGAGAGAGACAAACCCCGAAGAATTTATGAATGCCCTTAAGATTGATATGTTCAGCGATGAGGTTTTTGTATTTACCCCAAAGGGTGATGTTATAAGCCTACCTGTCAACGCAACGCCTATTGACTTTGCATACTCTATACACAGTGCGGTTGGCAATCGTATGACAGGGGCAAAGGTCAACGGTAAGATTGTTACACTTGATTACACACTTAAAAATGGTGATATAGTAAGTATTATCACCTCGGGCACAAGTTCAGGTCCAAATCTTGATTGGATTAAAATCTGTAAAACAACTCAGGCTCGCAACAAGATAAATCAATGGTTTAAAAAGGTAAATCGTGAGGAAAATATTGAAAAAGGTCACGAGATTTTAGAGCGTGAGCTTAAGAAAAGTTCAATTCCTCTTACCTTTATTGATGACAAAAATCTTATTTCAGGTCTTATTCGCAAATATGGTTTTAATAATATCGATGACCTTTTTGCCGCAATTGGCTACGGAAGCACAAATGCTGCAAGGTTTGTAACAAGATTTAAAACCGAGTGCAAAAAGATTATTGCCAACGACGAGACTCTCTCCCCCGCAGAAATTTTGCCTCTTGTTGTAAAGACTACATCAAGGTCAAACAACAGTGGCGTAGTTGTCGAAGGCATCGACAACTGTCTGACAAGATTTTCTCACTGTTGTAATCCTGTCCCCGGCGATAAGATTGTTGGATATGTAACCAGAGGCAGAGGCGTTGCTATCCATCGTTTTGACTGTATAAATATGATTCAAGCGATGAACAACGAGACAGAAAGCACACGCTTTATACCTGTTCATTGGGCAGAGGATACACACTCAAGCTTTCAGTCAGGCATTAATGTTACCGCAAGCGACAGAGCAAATCTATTACTTGATATTATGACAAAGGTGTCAGACCTTAAAATTCCACTTACCAATGTAAACGCAAGAACCTCTAAAAGTAATCTTGCTATTATCGAGCTTACTCTTGAGATTTCTAACACAGAGCAGCTAGAGCGTGCAATAAAACACATTAACTCTGTTGAGGGTGTTATCTCTATTATCAGACGCAGACAGTAAAAGGAGAAAGTTTATGAAAATTCACAGACTCATAATAGGCGAGTTACAGACAAACTGCTACCTTTGGGCAGATGAGTCAACCGGTAACGCCATCGTTATTGACGCACCTGACTGTGCTGATAAAATAATCGAAGCCGCTACAAAACGAGATCTTAAAATTACTGATATTATCATTACTCACGGTCATTTTGACCATATGCTTGGTCTTTTTGATTTAAAACAAAAAACGGGCGCAAAGCTCTCTGTCTTTGAAAAAACCGTAGAATTTTTAAATAATGACAACCTTAATCTGTCCATACACTCTACCTCTCCATATATACCAGCAACTGCTGATGCACTGCTTAAAGATGGTGATGTAATTGATTTTTTTGGAAACAAAATCACCGTTATACACACACCGGGACACACTGCAGACAGCATTTGCCTTTTGCACGACAATGTCTTAATAAGTGGGGACACACTATTTAATATGAGTGTCGGCAGAACAGATTTTGAAACAGGCAGCCTTGATGATGAACTATCCTCTATTATAAATAAACTAATGGTACTTCCTGATGATACACGGGTGTATCCGGGACATGGATTTTCAACCACCATCGGAAAGGAGCGTCAGGGTAATCCCTATCTGCTATGATAAACGACGAAAAAAAACCCTGGGGAATTCTCACCGGAATTCGTCCTTCCAAAATTGCAACAAAACTTCTGCTTGGCGGTATGGACGAAAAATCTGCCACCGAGTTTTTTGTGCATGAATATGGCACAGACATTAAAAAAGCTGAACTTGCTGTCTCTGTTGCTATGGCTGAACTTCCGATTAGAAAGGCTATGTATGATGATGGTGTCAGCATATATATCGGCATACCATTTTGTCCGACACGATGTCTATATTGTTCTTTTGTTACATGTGGCACTCGTCAGGCAAAAAAACTTATGGGTGAGTATGTTAAAAACCTTAAAAAAGAAATATCTTATACTGCCAAAATTTTAAAAGATAATAATGACAAAATAGAAACCTTATACATAGGCGGCGGAACACCTACCACCCTTGATGCATTTCTTCTCGATGACCTGCTCTGTCATATTGATAATGAGTTTGACTTATCATATCTCCGCGAGTACACAGTAGAAGCTGGAAGACCAGATACAATTACAACAGATAAACTCTATGTTTTAAAATCCCACAATGTTAGCCGAATAAGCATAAATCCTCAAAGCATGAATGAAGATACTTTAAAAATTATAGGCAGAGCACATACTCCTGATGATATTATTCAAGCCTTTCGTCTTGCAAGAGACTCTGGCTTTGATAATATAAATATGGATATTATCGCAGGACTGCCCGGAGAGACTCTGGAAATGTTTGAAAAGACTCTTGGCGATGTTACCGCACTCTCCCCTGAAAATACAACAGTTCATGTTATGAGTATAAAACGCTCTTCAAGGCTTCATGAGTACCTAAGCGGATACACCTTGCCAAGCGGCGATACAGTGTCTGAAATGGTAGATTTTGCATATAATTATCTGTTAAAAAACGGTAATCACCCATACTATATGTACAGACAGAAAAATCAGCTTGGTAATTTAGAAAATGTAGGCTATGCAAAAAAAGGCTATGACAGCCTTTATAACATCTACATAATGGAAGAAATTCAATCCATTATATCTCTTGGTTGTGGTGGTGTAACCAAAACAGTTGACAAAAGCCTTGACAAGATTGAGCGTATTTTTAATGTTAAAGAACCAAAAGACTATATCGAGCGAATTGATGAGATGCTCGAGAGAAAAGATATTCTAAAAACAATTAAATATAAATAAAATAGTATTGCATCGCAATACTATTTTATTTTATAAAACTAATGTAGATTCTTCAATTTCGGGGGGTGCATAATACTCGACCTCGTCAAGTCTTTTAAACTCATATCCCTTGCTCTGCAGATATTCTATAATGCTACCAAGCGCATCAGGAGTTGTCTTCTTTGCCGCCGCATCATGCATAAGCACAACTATATTTTTGCCAACTGCTGTCTCTCTGATTCTTGCAAGAAGCCCATCAGGACTTCTCAGAGCCGATGTCTCGGCATCACCGTTGAGGCAGTTCCAGTCTGCAAAATAATATCCATTTTGTTTTAGCACTTCCTTATACTGCTGTTTTACCTCGCCATACTTACCTGCATTATGACCGCCACCGGGAAAGCGTATAAGTTTAAAGGGCTCTTCACCCGTAATATCATAAATCAAATTGTGTGTCTTTTCTATCTCTGTTATAAAACTGTCAGCAGACGCATAAAGCTCATCATACTGGTGATAGTAAGAATGATTGGCTATAAGATGCCCTTCATCGTGGGCGCGTTTTGCTATATCAGGATTTTTCTCAAGCATTCTTCCAAGCACAAAAAATGTAGCCTTGATATTATACTGAGAGAGAACATCAAGTATTCTCGTGGTGTTTTCTTTAGTTGGCCCATCGTCAAATGTAAGGTAACATATTTTATTGCTTGTCCCCTGTGCGCCTGTTGCAAGTTTTAAAAGGTCGTTCTCTGTCTCTGCAGGGGGCAAATTATACTCTTTCTTTTTTGCCGCAGCTTCTTCCTCCATTTTTGCTTGCGCAATGGTCGCATCTCTATCTTGCACATTTTCTACGGTTGTTTTTATCGCAAAGACAAACAGAAGGACAAGACAGACCATGCCACAAACTATAGCTAATTTTTTTCTGTCTTTTTTTACTTCTATGTCTTTTCTTTCGCTACTCATAGTATAACCCCCATAAAATCTTTAGCAGATAAATAAGTTAAAATGTTACTTAGTCAATGTCATCTACCGGATCCATATGAATAACCATATCCACGCCAAGTTCTTCCATTATTTTATGTTCGATATCATCAATAATTGAATGAATCTCATTTACAGTCAGTTTACTCGAAAACTCTGCATGTACAGATGCAATTTTTCTTCCCGGACCATAATCGTGTACCATAAGATCATGCAAACCGCGTATTTGTTCTCTGCCAGTGACCATTTTTTCAATTCTTTCTATTAGTTCTTTAGACGGCGCCTTACCCATAAGTCTGTCAATCGTATCACGCGCGGTTGAAACTCCTGTCCATATTATCATTGCAGATACGCAAAGACCGACAAGTTCATCTATTGGAAAACTCGTATACGACGAGATAAACGCAGATAATATTACAACTGATGTAGATACTGTATCAAATAAGCTATCTTTTGATGCAGCAATTAACATTGAAGATTCTATCTTTTTGCCAACAAACTTGTTATAACGCCACATCCATAGCTTTACAAGTACTGATAACATCAAAATAGCCATCGCAGGCACATTAAATCTTACCTGGGTTGGTTGAAAAATCCCCATAACAGAAGTTTTCAAAAGTTCGATTCCGAAGATAAAAATAATCATCGCAATAATCAATGCCGATATATATTCTGCTCTGCCATGTCCATAAGGATGCTCCTCATCCGCCATCTTACCACTGAGCCACGCACCACTTACTGATATTAAAGATGATCCAATATCAGACAAGTTATTAAATGCATCTGATATTACCGCTAGACTGTTTATAATTATGCCGATAACTATTTTGGTTGCAAAAAGACATAGGTTTAAAACTACGCCAAGAATTCCGCAGAGCATTCCGTAACATTTTCTTACTCTCAAGTCATTTATATTGTCGCTGTTTGATACAAACTTTTTAATTAAAAATCTGATCATAGCACACTCTCCATATTTTAGAAATTAATCATTCTGCATCGATACTTTACATTTATAACAAGTCCGACCGCAAGAAGCGTCGTAAGTAACGACGACCCACCGTAACTGAAAAACGGAAGGGTTATCCCCGTGACGGGAAACAATCCAATGCACATACCGATATTCTCAAATGTTTGGAAAAGCAGCATTGCCGCAACACCTGTACAAATATATGTGCCAAGAGAATTTCTTGCATTCATTCCAATATATATGCACCTTATAATGATTGCGCTCATTAATATAATTACAAGTACGCCGCCTATTATTCCAAGTTCTTCACATACAACCGAGTATATAAAATCTGTGTGTCGCTCAGGCAGGATATTGTTGAGCTGACTTGAGCCTTTATATAATCCCGAGCCAAAAATTCTACCCGAACCAACTGCAAGTTTTGACTGCAATACATGATAACCAGAGCCACTGGGGTCATTCTCGGGATTAAAAACATTGATAATTCTATTTTTCTGATAGTCCTGAAGCAAGAAGAACCATGCAATGGGACAGATTGCCGCTAGAGCGCATACTCCACCTATTATATACTTTATGCCTATTCCTGCAGCAAAAAACATTATTACAAATATAAACATAAATACAGATGCCGTGCCGAAATCAGGCTGTAGCAAAACGAGAGCAATTGGGATAAGCGCATAGCCCAAAAGCTTTAGGACGGTCTTAAAATCGTTTATTATCAAATCATTTTCTGACAATTGTTTTGCAAAACCAATAATAAATATTATTTTTGCAAACTCCGCAGGCTGAAGACTGAGAGGCCCAAGCACAAACCAACTTCTTGCGCCGTTTTCTTCGACACCAATCCCCGGAACAAGCACAAATATCAAAAGAACAAGGCATGCAATCGACAAATGGGTCGAAATTCCGGCAAGATATTCGTAATCGAGAATCATAAATGCACATATTCCTATAAATCCAAGGAAAAGTGCCGCTGACTGAACAATTACATATCTGACTGAATTTTCGCCACCTGCGCTTGAAATCATAATTATCCCATATACAGATGCAACAATTGTGAGTGCAACAAGCCAGAAATCCATATTTCTCATAAATCCGCGTAATCCGCCCGATCCTCTAAACATAGTTTCTTCCTCTCAAATTTATCATACTTTTATACTAAGTGCGACTCCGTCACCAATTGGAAGTATATCCGTCTCAAGCTCTGGATGAGAGCACAACATATCAATGTATTCCCGAAGTCTTCTGACTATCGTAATCTTTCTGTGCTGAACAAGCTCATCCGTTGCAGTCATACCTTTGTATAATACATTATCTGACACAAGCATACCACCTACTTTAAGCATCCTCATACAATTGTCAAAAAACTCACAATATTGTCCTTTTGCAGCATCAATAAATATCATATCGTATTTGCCAGATAATGTGGGTAACACTTCTTTTGCATCGCCTTTTATAATATTTATTTTATCGTCATAGCCTGCGCGTTTTATATTGTCTGCCGCAACACGCGCTGCATCAGCATTTATCTCTATTGTATCTATCTTCCCGGCCCCTGCATTTGCCATTCGTATTGCAGAATATCCAATAGCTGTACCAACCTCAAGAACTCTGTCTACCTTGCCAAATCTTATTAAAATCTCTATCATTTTTATCGTCTCGGGTTGAGAAATAGGCACATCATACTCTCTTGCAAAACTCTCCATCTCCTCAACAAGTCCCTCGCTTTGTTTAAGAGATCGTCGTATATATCTTATTATATACTCGTAATTTATATTATCATCAATCATATTTATCTCCAATCAGTTTCCCTGAATTCTTTTCTGATTTTGTATATGCTCTTCAAATGTTGTTGCAAAACGACTTTCGCTTCCGTCTGCTACTGCCATAAAGTAATAATAATTTGTCTCTTCAGGATAGATCGCTGCCTCAATAGATTTAAGTCCCGGCGAGGCAATCGGACCATATGGAAGTCCGCTGTTTCGATAGGTGTTATATGGAGAATCTATCATTGTATCTTCATTGCTAAGCACACTTTTTCTCTCTTTTAAAATGTACTGAACTGTAGCACAAGACTCAAGTCTCATTCCTTTGTTAAGTCTGTTTACAAATACAGATGCCACTCGCCCACGCTCGTTATCATTTGCCGCTTCTCTCTCTATAACAGATGCAAGCTTTATTATCTCATCAAGACTTTTCTCACTATGAGATTCCCTATATACAGGCATAACCTTTTTCTCAAAATTATCAAGCATAACGCCTATAATTTCCCTCTCAGTCATATCGTTCGAGAATGAATAAGTATCAGGATAGAGATATCCCTCAAGACGATTTTCTCTATCGGGAATGTCTAAAACAAAATCATAGTCAAAGTTTCCAACTTCTGCCTCACGCAGAAATACCTCACGGTTTATCAGGCCTTTTTCAGCAAGTGTATCTGCAATCTGCCTGATTTCATATCCCTCAGGTATTAAAACAGTATACGCCTCTGACTCCGGCATCTTTTCAAGCTCTTTGATTATCTGTCTATAACTCATCGACGGATTAAATCGATGGATTCCTTTCTGATAAACATGTTCCCCTGTGAGCCTTGCATAAACCTTAAAAGCAAACTTATTTTTAATAATTCCGAATCTTGACAAGCTGTCTGTAATTACTGACAGACCTGCGCCCTCATGCACCTTAATGTCAATAGTTGCCTTGCCGCCGCCAATTCCCCACATATCAGAGAACATGACAATAATAACAATCAACAAAACTACCGACACTGCGGCATACTTTATCATTTGTTTTTTGTTATACATACATACCACCTGTTTTCTATAACATCTCCGCTATAATTCTTGTTAAAATAACAACTGCAATACATATTAAAATTGGAATGTTTACAAAGCTCTGACCAAGAAGATGTGTGGTTCTTATTTTTGTCTCTCGCTTTGTAACCTTGGTTGCCTTTACAAACAATATAAACAATGCCGCAAAACATATTATTCCACCAACAAACAAACCAATCGTCAATGCAGGTGCATAATTAAGCTCCGAATTAAAATATCCAAGGAGCAGGGCGGTTGTGTTGTTTGCAAGATGAAATACCATCGCCGCATAAATACAATCGGTACGACGAGCAATAACCGATAAAACAACGCCCATTATAAGATACCCCAAAAAACCATACATATCACCATGTAATATCGCAAACATAACCGAGGAAAATATCGTTGCAGCTTCTGTATTCATCTCCTCCATGGAACCATCTACAATTCCTCTAAACAAGAATTCTTCAAAGAACGACGGAATAACTGCAATTACAGCAATTGATACAAGAAGTTCCCATATGCCATCAAAAACATATGGTTCTGACACGCCTATAATTAAATTTATAGGCAGATTTATAACAATCATAACAAACTGCCACGAAACACCAAGAAGTGCAGAAAATATAAGTATTGATGGCTCACACCTTTTAAGCCTAAACCTTTCTGCTGCAGTTTTTGCAGTTACAGAATTTGTTTTTGCATATATATAGATAGGCACTATGTATGCTATAATTCCTATTATCAACGCATTTATATAAACAGAAAGCGGGGTTTCAAAAAAACCGGAAATAATATTAAGAATAAGATTTAATACTCCGTTTAGCACTGCAATTGCAAGAAGCATATACCTTATCCCTCTTAGCCTTTGTTTATCTTTTACATATAAACTCGCCATCTTCTATCATCCCTTCAGGACATACAATTTTATCGACCAAAACATCATGTTCTTCAGTCTGTAATGCATCTACAATACATTGCGAAAAAGCTACACCAAGCGAAACACCGCAAAATCGCGATAAAAATCTGTCATAATATCCGCCGCCATAACCGATACGCGCACCTTTTTTATCATACACATATGCAGGAACTATCGCAAGGTCAATTTCTGAAGGCACAACTCTTCTTATATCACCGTTTTTAATAAGATTTTTTTTGGGCTCTAAAATATTGTATGTGCCTCTCTCTAACATAGCTCTGCTTTTTATCTCGTATGCATTCATAGTTCTGGCATCTCGGTCGCAAAGGGGAACAACAACTCTCTTACCATCTTGTATCGCCTTGTCTATCAGAGTATGAGTTTCTACCTCACTGCCAAATGACACATATATAAACACGGTTTTTGCACTTTTGTATACCAGGCTACTTGTAATTATATCTGAAATCTCTGCGCTCTCTTTATATCTAGTATTTTTGTCAATTGAATTTCTTATTTGCGCAAATGATTTACGCAGAATTTCTTTTGTACTCACTACAAATTGTACTGCATCTGTGAGAGTATTTCGTCACCGACGCCGCTCTCCCCTGAAAAATAGTCAACTATTGCAGAGCCAAACTCAAGTGCTGCACCTGCACCTTTAGCTGTAATAATATTGTCACTGACAACAACAGGACAATCGCATATCGATGCACCATGCAGATGCTCCTCAAAGCCCGGATAACAAACCGCATCCTTGCCATTTAATATGTCAAGTTCACCCAAAATCATTGGAGCCGCACAGATCGCTGCTATTAAAAGCTCATTCTGTACGCAATATTCAATCAACAAGTTTACTTTATCGTTTTTCTTAAGGTTTAGTGTGCCCGGCATACCACCTGGAAGAATTATGCCCTCTACATCTTCAAATTTAATATCATCAACATTTAAGTCTGTTGAAATCATCATTGAGTGCGATCCGCAAACTATGTCTGAATCAACACCTGCAATGGCAACATCAAGTCCATTTCTTCTCATAATATCCACAGGAGCAATAGCTTCAATTTCTTCAAACCCCTGCGCAAGCAAAACATATATCATACTTATCTTTCCTTTTTACAATGTTTTTTTACTGTTATTATAAATTTTGGCAACGCAGCAAATCTGCCAATTCGGCTTGGTTGTTTTAAAAATCTGTAAAACCACTCAAGATTAAGTTTTATAAATATCTTTGGTGCTCTTTTAACATCGCCTGCGAAGACATCAAGCGAGCCTCCAGCACCAATACAGAGATTAACACAAAGCTTATCCTTGTTGGTATATATCCACTCTTCTTGTTTTGGCGCCCCAAGGCATACCATAAGGAACTTTGCAGCCGAGTCGTTTATTTCATTGATAATCTGCTGTGTTTCTTCTTCTTTGAAGTATCCGTCCCGTGTTCCGCAAATATTAAGCCCGCTATACTTCTTTGTAAGGTTTTCTGCTGCTTTTTCAGCAACTCCAGGCTTTGATCCAAAAAGAAATACGCCGTCACCACTTTCGGCCATTCGCTCTAAAATTTTGCAACACAGTTCAAATCCCGGAACCCTCTCAGGCACAGGGTCTCCTATCATTCTGGAACCATATACCACGCCTATTCCATCAGGAACACACATATCAGAAGAATTTAATACCTCGCAAAACTCTTCATCATTATATGCTACCATAACAATCTCTGGATTTGGAGTATAAATAACCGAAACACCATCAGATTTTAAAAACTCTATAGCCTTATCAACAGCATCCCCTGCTGTAATTTTATCTATATTAACGCCGAGAATGTTTACAATTTCTCTCATACAGATGCATCACCTTTCATAATAATATAAACCATATACTGAATTTACCTTATACAACACCCATTTAGGAATTCCTTTAAATTTTTATATATTCTTTTATAAGTTCACAATCATTAAAATTATAGCATATATAATAAAAATAATCAACACAAAAAAAGTGGTTATTCGCAAAATGCGGATGACCACTTATAGAATTTAAAACGCTACTAATCTTGAGCTTTACTTTCTGATTTTTTTAAAATAGCACCTATAATCATAACTATTGCAAAAATAATAAAATAGAATAAGACAGGGAAGGAGAACATCCCATTAGCTTTTGCGGTTAAATAGGGTGAAATACCATGTGCATAAAATGCAGCAAATACCATAAACGCACATGCAAATATAGATATTATCGGAAGTACAAATCTTTTAAACACACCTATATCCTTCTCTTTTTTCATCCATGCAAAAAATATGGGTATATACATCGCATAAACAGTAACAATGGGAAGCTCTGATGAATCAAAATTGAATAAACCAAACCATCCGTCCGTCAGATTTGCACCATAGAAATATATAAGCCAGACAGCACATATAAACAATCCCCATATTGATGAGTTTGTTGTCATATTTGTAGCCTTGTCAATCTGAGAAAACATTTGCGGCTTAGGTCCAACATTACGAACGGCTATTGCATACATACCTCGTGTTACCCCAACCATAAGACCATTCAATGTGCCAAGACAAGAAATAACAATGCAGATATTAAGTAATGCTCCGCCCACGACGCCAAAAATATTGATAAAGGCAGTTGTTGCCCCTTCACTAATAAGTATTTCAGTACTTGCACCTCCGGCAACACCGATAAAGTACAACACATATGCACTAACAACAACTAAAGAACCCAGAACAAGTGCAATAGGTAAATTTTTCTTTGGATCTTTAAGTTCCGCATTGATTGATGTTGTAACAATCCATCCCTCATAAGCAAAAACCGTAGCAATAATTGCAGCAAGAAGACCACTGCTTGCAGTGCCACCAACAGTTTCCGAAACAACTGATGTAAAATTATTGGCAAGCGTTCCGTTTGCAAAGCCTGAAATAGTACCAACAATCGCCATTAAAACAATCGGTAACAACTTAATAATTGTAGCACTAATCTGAAACTTGCCAGCAAGTTTTGGAGAAAGGGCATTTACGGTATATAAAGAAATAAGCAAAAAACCCGCCATTGCCATAACCTCAGGTCCTATCATACTCCATCCAAATAGCACCCCTAAGTATCTGGCTGAAACCCACGCGAGAACCGATGTCATCCCCGGATAATAAATGTTTACCATAAACCACGCAAGATAATATCCATAGCCTTTTCCACAAGTTGCCTCTGCATAGTCAACAACACCGCTTACCTTTTCGTATTTTGTTGCCATAGTCGCAAATTGTAATGAGCAAATTATCATTATCAATCCCGATATAACCCATGCGGCAATACCAATAGGTATATTACCATCTGTTGCAGCAAGAACATTCTGTGCTTTAAAGAAAACACCCGAACCAATTACAGTGCCTACCACCATACAGACAGCTGTCAATAAACCATATTTTTGAGTGAGTTTTTCCATAATAATCACCTTTGATATATTATATAATTTTTCTTATTACAATGCAATCATCTTACAATGCAATCATCGTTCATTATCTGCGAAAATACAAAGATATTCTTATATATGACACACCATATAAAAGGCATCCGTTGGATGCCTTTTATATTACTTTTATATTATTTATTCGCTTTTTCCATGTCGTTATTTCTTATCTCGACGCGTCTTACCTTACCACTTATGGTTTTAGGAAGCTCATCGACAAACTCAACAATTCTCGGATATTTGTAAGGCGCTGTATGACTCTTTACATATTCCTGAATTTCCTTTTTAAGCTCGTCTGTGCCGGTTGTTCCTTTGGTCAGTACGATTGTAGCCTTTACAATCTGTCCGCGTACCTCATCTGGTACCGCAGTGATTGCGCACTCAAGAACGTACGGAAGTTCCATAATAACACTTTCTATCTCAAAAGGTCCGATACGATAGCCTGATGATTTGATAACATCATCAATACGGCCTACATACCAAAGGTAACCATCCTCATCCATTGTCGCCTGGTCTCCTGTATGATAGAAACCATCATACCACACATCCTTGGTCTTCTCTTCATCCTGATAGTATCCAACAAAGAGTCCGCAAGGAGTGTTATCTTTTGTGCGTATACAGATCTCACCTGTGTCACCTGTTTGACATTCGTTGCCATCGGCGTCCAGAAGGACAACATCATAAAGGGGACTTGGTCTGCCCATAGAGCCGATTTTTGGTGTTGAGCCAACAAAGTTTGCAATTGATAATGTTGTCTCTGTCTGCCCAAAACCTTCCATTATTTTAAGACCTGTCGCCTTGTAGAACTGATTATACACCTCAGGGTTAAGTGCCTCACCCGCAGTTGTGGCATACTCTATTGAAGACAAGTCATACTTTGACAAATCTTCTTTTATAAAGAAACGATACATTGTAGGCGGTGCACAGAATGTGGTAATATTATACTTTTTAAACAATGGCAGAATATCCTCTGAATTAAATCTGTCAAAGTCATATGTAAATATACCTGCCTCACAAAGCCATTGTCCGTAAAGTTTACCCCAAAGTGCCTTACCCCATCCCGTATCGGATATGGTAAAGTGAAGTCCGTCAGGGTTTACATTATGCCAATGCTTTGCTGTGGGATAGTGACCAAGCGCATACTTATATGAATGCGTTGCAATACGCGGATATCCTGTTGTGCCTGAGGTAAAGATCATAAGCATTGGATCATCACCACATGGCGAATCATCTTTGCGATCAAAGTGGGTGCTGAAACGCTCCATCTCTACATCGTAGTCATTCCAGCCATCTCTATGTCCTCCAACAAGAACTTTAAGCATTCCGGGGAAGTTTGCTGCCGCTTTTTCTGCCTCTGCTGATACATCTCCATCGGCTGTACAGACAATTGCTTTTACACCCGCTGCCTTGTATCTGTACTCAAAATCATGCTCAACAAGCTGATTTGTAGCAGGTATTGCAATAGCACCAATCTTATGAAGAGCAAGCATACAGAACCAAAACTGATAGTGACGCTTAAGGACAAGCATAACTGTGTCGCCGCGCTTTATACCAAGTGATTCGAAATAGTTTGCTGTCTTTGCAGAATATTTCTTCATATCGCTGAAGGTAAACTTACGGTCGCTCATATCATTTGCAACCCACATCATAGCAAGTTTATCAGGATTTTTCTTTGCGATTTCATCAACGCAATCAAAGGCAAAGTTAAACTTATCATCATTTTTAAATGTAATACCGTTGAAAACTCCGTTTTCGTCATAAGAAGACTCAATAAATTTGTCAGCAACTGTTTTGTCTGCCTTTTTCTCTGCAGCTGCAGCCTTTGCAGCAATAAAAGGTGCCTCAGGATATTCCTCGCTGAAATGTCCGTCCTGAGGGTTTAAAACAACTGCATGGAACTCGCATCCACCCTCACTTGCAGCAATCATACCATGGGGGATTATACTGTTATAAAAGATTGAGTCACCCTCGTTTAAAATATCAACATGGTTGCCTACCTGAATCTTCAAAGAACCCTTTACGATTACATCAAACTCCTGGCCGTTATGAGAGCTGAGTTTGATAGGTTCATTCTGTTCTTCTGCAAGATAAGGGAACTTAACAAGAAACGGCTCTGCAAGTTTATCTTTAAACTTTGGTGCAAGGTTGTTATATACAACACCTTGCTTTTTGATAATCTTAAGTCCCTCTCCCTTTCTGGTAATCGCAAAAGATGTAAGTGTTGTACTTGTACCCTCTAAAATATCGACAACCTCAACATTACATGCTTTTGCACACTTATAGATGAAGGTAAAGCTAAAATCTGTTTCGCCTTCTTCGAGAAGCTTGTAATCCTCTACCGATACGCCTGTAAGCTTTGCAAGTTCTTCAGGAGTATAGCCTTTTGCCTCGCGCAGATCTTTGATTCTGCCTGCAACCTCTTTCAAATTGTAATCCATAATTCTGCTCCTTTCCTTTTTAGGTGTTAACAGATTTGAATAAAACAAAAAAAACCGTCTCAAAATAGAATTTTGAGACGGGTTGTATCAACTCGCGGTACCACTCAAATTGCGGAAAACTTCCGCCACTTACCGGACTCTATCAAGTCCTTTGCTTTAACGCAGCATTACGGAAGGAGTCTACTCAGGTTTACCTTTCGGTCCTCCAACTCAGAAGTGATGGGTCATTGGAAAGCTATGCCATTGGCTCGCAGCAACCGCCAACTCTCTCGAGGCTCGGCAATCCGACCGTCTTCGTCATAGTTGTTTGTGATATTCAAATTATTTCATATTATAATGGCTATTTTTTATTTTGTCAATACTTTTTTAAAAATTACTTTTTAAGTCCTAATATCTCCACAGACTCATCCCTCATCTTATACTTTAAGATTTTGCCTGCAGCATTCATCGGGAACTCATCTACAAACACAAAATACCTCGGCACCTTGTGTCTTGCAATTGATGCATTACCAAATTCGCGCATTTCATTCTCGTCTGCAGTTTCCCCTTTATGAAGAATAATCCATGCACAACATTCCTCACCATATCTCTCATCAGGTACGCCAACAACCTGAACATCCCTGACTTTGGGATTGGTGAGATAAAACTCTTCGATTTCCCTCGGATAAAGATTCTCACCACCACGAATAATCATATCCTTAAGACGGCCTGTTACCTTATAGTAGCCATCTTCAGTACGGCAGCATATATCTCCTGAATGAAGCCATCCGTCAGCATCGATTGCCTGAGCCGTTGCCTCGGGCATCTTATAGTAACCCTTCATGATATTAAAGCCACGCGCAACAAACTCCCCACTCTCGCCGTCAGGTAACTCTTCGCCGGTTTCAGGGTCTATTATCTTACACTCAACTCCAGGGAAGGCGCTTCCAACAGTTTCAACTCTATGGTCAATATCCTCATTAACCTCTCCCATTGTACATCCGGGAGACGCCTCAGTCTGTCCATAAACAGAGATTATTTCCTTCATATTCATTTCATCAGCTGCACGACGCATCAAATCTGCAGGACAGTTTGCGCCCGCCATAATGCCTGTTCTGATGTAAGAGAAATCCGTCTTTGCAAAGTCGGGATGATTAAACATAGCGATAAACATTGTCGGCACACCATTAAAGCATGTTATATGCTCATCATTTACACAAGCAAGGGACGACTTTGGCGAAAAATACGGGATCGGGCACAATGTACCTCCGTGAGTCATCATTGATGTCATAGACAAAACCATACCAAAACAGTGGAACATGGGCACCTGAATCATCATACGGTCAGCAGTTGATAAATCCATTCTGTCACCGATTGTTTTGCCGTTATTTACTATATTACGGTGTGTAAGCATAACACCTTTAGGGAAACCCGTAGTACCTGATGTGTACTGCATGTTACATACATCATCAGGCTTAACTAAAGATGCGCGTCTTCTTACTTCCTCTCTCGGCACCATTGAAGAACGCGACAGCATCTGTTCCCATGTGAGACATCCATTCATTGAAAATCCAACAGTTACAACATTGCGCAAAAACGGCAGATTTTTAGAATAGAGTGGCTCACCTGGAGTCAGCTCATCAAGCTCGGGGCAAAGCTTTTGCACAATTTCTTTATAGTTTATATCCTTGCAATCCTCTATCATAACAAGTGTATGAGTGTCTGACTGACGAAGCAGATACTCAATCTCACTTATTTTATATGCTGTGTTGACTGTTACAAGCACTGCACCAATCTTTGTTGTAGCCCAGAATGTGATAAACCATTCAGGTACATTTGTTGCCCATACGGCAACGTGGTCTCCTGCCTTTACGCCAAGAGAAATAAGTGCTGCCGCACATTCGTCAACATCTCTACGGAACTGCTCGTAAGTCCTTGTGTAATCAAGCGTAGTATATTTAAAGGCATACTGATCCGGATACTTCTCTACCATTATGTCAAGTACATCCGAGAATGTAGCATCAATAACATCATACTTCTTCCATACAAATGTACCTGTCTTTGCTCTGTTATAGTATGCGTGTTCAAAACACTTTTTCTCTCGCCCAATAGACGAAATATAGTTTGCAAAGTGGGTCAAAACTATATCTGCATCGTTGATTTCCTCATTCCATGCCACACATATAAATCCATCAAAATTAAGTGATGATAGTGCGTTGATAAGTTCTTTGACAGGTAACTCGCCCTCACCAATTAAAACAGTTTTGCCATCCTTCATATCTCCAAGACGAACATACTTGATATATGCGCCAAGTGTCTTGATTGTAGTCTCTGCCGTTTCACCTGCACCAAAGTATGTTCCACGCACATTCCACGAAGCACCAATTGCCGCCGATGAAAAATAGTTTATAATATCAATCACATTCTCGGTTTTAGACAGATAGCCTACTGTCTCAAACAAAATTTCCACATCGGATTCTTCTGCTCTCTCAATTGCAGTTTTTAGTTTATCACTTAAAACATCAAAGGCTGTCTTCTCCTCAACACGCACGATCACATAAGATATACCTGAATTTACCGCCATATCAACATACTTTAGTATCGTATCAGCGTTTGCCTCTTCTGTTTCGATTGAGTATGGGTATCTGAGTGCAGGAACGGATAAGTTACGATTTATAAGTTTTCTCTTTGCATCTGCAATACGGTCGCGGCGAAGGATGCTGTCGTGATGGGCACTACGTTCTTTAATTGCGTCGTAAATCTCAAACCCTGAAAATCCGTAATCATAAGCGTATCTGCAAGTATCGAGAAAGGTGATGCGATTTACATTCTTAGTCGAAAATATAATCTTCACTTTATTCCTCCTCAAATACTATTTTGTTAAGTGCGTTTATGTACGCTCTGATGCTTGCCGCAACAATATCTGTTGATATTCCGTTGCCCGAATATAACTTTCCATTATTGCGAAGTTTAACTATTGCAGAGCCGAGCGCCTCTTTACCCTCGGTTACTGCCTGAACCTGAAAATCATCAAGTTCATAATGATGGCCTATGCATTGCTCTATAGCACGGAAAGCAGAATCAATAGGACCATCACCCGCGCTTACGCCACACATAATTTCGTCGTTGCACTTGAGAGTAACCTGTGACATAGAGCTTGTAAGGTTGCTGCTGCTTGTGGTGTAATTTTCAAGATGGTATGTAGATGGTGCCTGCATTGCAGAACTCGCGATAAGCGCATCGAGTTCCTTTGCTCCAACTGCCCCCTTCTTTTCGCACACCTGCATCAACGCCTTGTATACGTTTCCGCAATCCGAACTTGACAGATCATAACCTAAAATCTGTGCAGCCTGACTGACCTGATCAAGGGTTGAATCAGAATCAAGAAGAATTTTCTTCTTTTCGCTGACTTCTGTTTCTGCCTCGTAGGCTTCATGATTTATACTTGAAAGCATATCATCAATGCATGTATGTATCTTTGTATTTTCAAGTCCTGTCTCAGCGCTGAGCTGGGATGAACATACAGTGATTGCATCACATATTTCTCCGGCAAGAAGAACATCCTCTCCTGCCATTGCACACTTGAGACCATCAACGCCATTTTCGATTGCAGACACAGCAGATGCAACTGCCATATTTATTCGGTCAGACACCTGAAGGTATACGGGTATATTTACCTGCTCCTTTACTTGTGCCACAAGCTGAGCAATTTCGCCGGGCATAGATACTCCTGCATCATCACAAAGTGTAACTATATTTGCGCCATTCTCCTGAGCGGCTTTTACTGCCGAAATAAGAAAATCTATATCCGCCCTTGTTGCATCAATGGCAGAGAATTCTATATCATCACAAAGTCCTTTTGCTACCTTTGTAAGCTCAACAATTTTTTCAAGCATTTTTTCAGCTTTTATATGATGTGTGTACTCCATCTGCACAGTAGATACAGGAAGTTCAATCTGTAAACGAGGTTTTTGAGCCTCTTTTATACATTCCCATGCATTATTTACATCCTCTGCAGTAAAACCAACAGGGATTGAAACCTTTGCATTTTTAACCTTTTGCGCAATAGTTTTATAAATAATAGTATCCTCTCGAAGATTTTTTACGGGCGCAAGTTCAACCGCATCAACACCAATAGAGTCAGCACACGCGGCAATCGCCGTCTTCTCACGGAACAAGAGAGTAACCTCTCTGTTTTTACAAAGCTTTTTAAGCGTAATATCCGTAATGTTTACCCTCTTCATTTTGAAAACCCCTTTCACAAAATCTACAATTTTAATCGTGTAGTGAGGACGCATGCACTAAATAAAAAACACGCCCCCGCCCCCTTGCTGATTCAAAGAGACGAAAACGTTATAAACTAACCTTCCGCGGTACCACTCTTCTTCATCCGTATTGGATGCCCTCAGATGCAATCACATCTTAACTCTGTAACGGGAGTTCCCGTCTGTCCCTACTTAAGTTCACGACAGCCGCTCCGCGGCGAGTTCTGCAAATCTTTCCCAATGCCTCTCACCAACCGACATCTCTCTCAGGGCGAAAGTTTTTGCATACTATTCCGTATCACTGCGTTTTTATGAAATTGTAGTCATTTTATCACAATTATCGCGGTTTGTCAATAGTTTTTCTGTTTTTATATCAAAAAGCCAAAGTCTCAACCTATAGACTTTGGCTTTTTTATTATTTAATTAATTGCATTAAAGTAATCAATAACCTCTTTAATTTGATAAAGTTCGCTCTCTTTACTTGATTCAAGCCAGAGTTCTCTGTATTTTTCAAACCACGCTTCGGTATCAACATTTGGCTCTAAATCGTATCCCGATGCCTTAGCATAAAAGTCTGCTGTCATCATTACTGCCTCTGCACATATAACAAGCGCTCTGCGATATATGTCTATCTCCCACTTCTCGTTCTCAAGCTCTTTGATTATCTGTTTACATTGTTTTGCGCAGTCAATAAGCTGTTCCTTTGGAGGATCCTGAACATGACTCTCGGTATATAACAACTCATGTCTTGTATGATATATACAATCTGAATAGCAAAAGGCAAAATAGTACCACATAACATGTCTGCTGGCTTCGTCAAGTCTCTTTATATACTCAACCGCCCTGTCGTTCTTAAACTGCAAGCTATTGATACATTTTGTGAATTCCTCATCAGGAACAGTTGTTATATTCCATGATTTAGATGCTCCTAAAATAAGACCATGAAGCGCCAGTTCAAGAGGGCAAACATCGCCACAGTCACCCCAGTTGGTAGTAAGTGCGCCTTCTGCACCATACTTGTTTCCAAGATCAAGCATGTTGGTTATGTTCTGTGTACTCTTGTCCATTGCCTCAACAAAGCCAAGCCACGAACTTGTGCCAGGACACACATACTGTGTACGACCCGAGTCTCTCAAAGTCTTGAAATCTTCTTCTTTTGGTTGTTCATTGTAGAACCAATGCAACAGACATATGTCCTCCGGAAGATCGTCTATAACCTCCGGATGCTGAAGCACGATGTCACCCCACATCATAACCTTCTTGCCTTTTGATTTAACATATTCTATGATTTTCTTAACAAACTCAACATATAGACGACCTGCATCCTTATCCTTGTGTCTTCCCTTTTTAAGATCAAAGGTTTCGTCACAGCAGATATTAAATTTATCTGTTCTAAAGAGCGGCATATACTGATCTATAATGCTTTTTATAACCTCAAAGCTCTCGGGGTTTTCAGGGTCAATTGTATGGTGATACATGCGTTCAATCCATCTAATATCCTTCACTATGTACTCATCAAGCTCTTGTAAGTGCTTGTAGTCCTCTCTCTCAAGAAGCTCATAAAGATGTCCGAATGTTGCAAGAGATGGAATAAAGTCAATAAATCTATCGTAGCAGTAATCATCCAGTTCTTTTATCTCTTCCGGGGTTATGTATCCAAGCTTTTCAACTGCGTCTCCAAGCTCTTTAAAAGGAAATGCATGTTCAACATAAAGCTGAAGTGAATTTGCCTTATAATATGCAATTGTGTCTATAAGCTTTTTCAGTGTTTCAAGAGTAGGAACCCTACCTCTTGTTACATCCTGATAAATACCTCTAAAGCTCATACTTGGCGCATCATCAATGTGCAAAAGCGGAACTTCCTCGTTTTCAAAAATCTGTCTAAGTGTCTGAATGCCATAAAAAGCACCTGCACAACTTTGACCGGATATAACAATCTCATCTTCAAATATATCAAGAGTATATCCCTCTCCGCTACCGTTTTCACACTTTACAATGAGATTGGCGCCATCTTCTCTAACGTTAAAAACCTTCAACGCCTTTGCTATTCTCTCATCCTGACATAAATTCTGAATTTTAACATTCTTTGTTCTTAAAAAACCATCTTTAATCTCAATTTTTTGCGGTTTTGGTAATAAATTCATATGTATTCTTCTCCTTAATTGTTAAAAAACAGGTAGTAAAATTTTTGTAATTTTCTACCTTTTCTCTGCCCTTAATTTTATCACATATTTTGATAATCGTCAAGGAAATTTTAAAACCTTAATATAGTTTGTACAACCAAATATTAAAAGATATTAATTTGCATATATCTTGCCAAAATAGATTGATTTTTATATTGATATATGTTATAATATGTAAAAAATAAGATGCTTCTGCAGTTTAAAAATATATTTGTATGTGACAAGTGCAACAAAATATCTTGTTGGGACATTTTTGAACGAAAATAGTCGCATTAAATAATGGGAAGCATCAGTGGTTTATGCTATACTTATAAAAATTTTATTTTTTTTAATAAATTAAGGGAGGAACTAAAAATGAATACTACAAAAAGCCAAGCCTTGTACACACACGCAAAACAGCGTATACCGGGTGGTGTAAACCTGCTCTCAAAGAGACCTGAAATGTTTGCACCTGACAAATGGCCCCCATATGCTGTAAGAGCTAAGGGTTACGAAATCGAAGATATGGACGGTAACATTTATTATGATATGACTACAAATGGTATCGGTGCTTGTCTTCTCGGATATGCAGACCCCGATGTAACTGCGGCAGTTGTAAAACGCGTTGAAATGGGTTCTATGACCTCTCTGTGTGCTCCTGAGGAAGTATATCTTGCTGACCGTCTTTGCGAGATACATCCTTGGGCAGACTCTGTTCGCCTTGCTCGTACAGGTGGTGAGATTTGTGCAATTGCTGTCAGAATTGCTCGTGCAACAACTGGCAGAAACCTTGTTGCTATCAGCGGATATCACGGCTGGTCAGACTGGTATCTCGCAGCTAACCTTTCTGATGACAAAGCTTTAAACGGTGTACATTTGCCAGGCCTTAAGCCCGCTGGTGTTCCCGAACAGCTTACAGGCACCTCTTATACATTTATCGGCAATGACAGAGAGTCGTTTGATAAATTGATAGCAGAACACGGCGATGAACTTGCCTGCATCATTATGGAGCCTTTGAGAAACGAAATCCCTGAAGAAGGTTATCTTGAATATGTACGCGATGCAGCACACAAAGTAGGTGCACTCTTAATTTTTGACGAAATTACAATCGGCTGGAGATTAAACTTTGGTGGAAGCCACTTGCAGTTAGGTGTAAATCCTGATATGGCTGTGTTTGCAAAAGCTCTTGGTAATGGTCACCCAATCGCAGCTGTTATCGGTACAAAAGAGGCTATGAGCGGTACACAGGATTCATTTATCAGCAGTACATACTGGACAGAGGCAGTTGGCCCTGTTGCTGCTTTGGCGACAATAGACAAGATGGAAAAGAGCAATGTTTCAGAATACGTTGCAGGCATCGGTACAACCCTTAAGAATTACTGGGCAGAGTCTGCAGCACGCAATGGAATTGACATCAACTGTTCAGGCGTTCCTTGTCTTGCTCACTTTGACTTTAAGGAACACAAGCTTGAACTTAAGACTCTCTATACAGTCTTGATGCTCGAGGAAGGCTTCCTCGGAAATGTTTCAATCTATCCTACACTTGCGCATGACGACAAGGTAGTTAAACTCTACTGCGAAGCAATCGACCGTGTGTTCGGCAAGATTGCAGACATTCTCAAAAAGGGTGGCGTTGAAACAGTTCTCGAAGCATTAGACGGCAAAGTTTGTCAGACAGGCTTTAAGAGACTTCTTAAATAATTTAAATGATTTATAGGAAGTGATTTTGTGCAAAAAGTGTCGATTGGTTTTGGTAAAAATAAGTATATAATCAGTGTTAATACTAATTCTGCCCATCAACCTGCGCAGTCCGAAAACAATCGTCACTCTAATGCACAATATGAGCTTCATATTTCTCTTCAGGGCAATTACATCATAGATGTCGAAAGAGAATCCTACAATCTTTCAAAAAGACAGGCTTTGTTGATTGCTCCGGGTCAGTACCATTTTACCCAAGGTTTGTGCGATTCTACACATCGCCTTGTTATCCCATTTATGATACAGTGCGATAAGGAAGCAGCGGATACATTTTATAATCAAGTTTATCCATGCTCTTTGATTCAGCTCTCTGATTTCGACTTGCTCCTTTGCAATATGATTGAGGCTGAAATTAAAGAACAAAGAACCTTCTGGTACGAAAATGTTTGTTCTCTGTATACATTAATAATTTCGACAGTGCTTCGGGCTCTGTCGCACCGCATTACAGACGAGGATGAAAACGACCCGATAAAAGATGATAGACGACTTATGATAATAGACGATTTTTTTGAAAAAAACCTTACAGAAAACTCAACAATGGAGACGCTATCATCACTTGTAAATCTGTCAAGGCGTCAACTTAACCGCGTTATAAAAATTCATTACGGAATGAGTTTTCGCGATAAACTTCGCCAGGCAAGAATGGATAGGGCAGAATGGCTTTTGCGAACTACCAACATGTCTGTTGAGATGATATGCGATTCTGTCGGATATCAGTCTGCCCCCTCATTTTATAAAGGATTTAAAATACAGTTCGGCGTGTCTCCTCGTGAATATCGCTTAAAGTGCGGAGTCGAAAAAAGGGAAGATAAACAAACAGTATTAACAATCAAATAAATTTTAAAACAAGGTGATAAGTTATGAATAACATTTTTGATTTGACCGGAAAAGTTATTCTGGTTATGGGTGGTTCTGGCAATCTTGGAACCGCAGAAGTAAATGCTCTTGCATCTTTTGGCGCAACAGTACTTAGCGTTCATCTCGCTGATGAACAGGCGGCTAATGAAACACGTTCTAATGTAGTTCATATAGAAGCAAACTTTGCAGATCCTGCAGAGTACAAAGCAGTATTTGAAGAAATTGCCAACAAATACGGAAAAATTGATGTTCTTATAAACAACGCTGCATACGGCGGCGGAAGTGGCGGCAAAGGCTTGAGCCTTGAAATCGAAAACTTTGATGATGAAGCGTGGTCATCAGGCATTGAAGGTAATCTTGGTCTTACATTCCGCAACATTAGAGCTGCAATTCCTTTCATGAAGGAAAACGGCGGTAGCATCATTAATATTGCATCGATGTATGGCGTTGTATCTCCTGATCCTGCAATATACGGTGACAGCGGAAACAACAGCCCTGTAACTTATGGTGTATCAAAAGCAGGTGTATTACAGATGACAAGATATGCGGCTGCTCACCTCGCTAAATACGCTATCAGAGTTAATGCTATAACTCCTGGTCCATTTCCGAATGATAGAACTCTGGCAAATGTAGAATTTTCACAGAAACTTGCTGACAAAACAATGCTAAAGAGAGTTGGTACAAGCGATGAAATCGGCGGTGCAATTGTTCTTTTAGCATCTGATGCATCAACCTTTATGACCGGCAGCAATATTACTGTTGACGGCGGCTGGACTGCATGGTAAAATATACTAGGTTATTCTATCAAGGCTAAAAGGATTTCTTTTAGCCTTGACTGATAAATAAAAAGCTTATAATAAGCTACACATATATAAGGAGCTGATTTAAAATGGATATGAGAAAAAGTAAGGTACTTGAAAAAATCAGAAGTGGCAAGCCTGCATTCTGTACAAAACTGAATGTGTGTGACCCAAGAGTTGCAGAAATTGCTGCAATGTCAGGCATAGACTGCTTATGGGTTGATATGGAGCATACACCTTCCGACTTTACGGAACTCGAAAATATTATCAGAGCGGCAAAGCTCCATGATTGTGATGTACTTACCAGAGTATCAAAGGGTAGTTATTCAAACTTAATTCGTCCTTTTGAGGCAGACTCTACAGGGATAATGATTCCTCATCTTATGAGTCTTGAAGAAGCTAAAGAAATTGTTTACTTTACTAAGTTCCATCCAATTGGCAGAAGACCTCTCGATGGCGGAAACGCAGATGCAAAGTTCTGCTTGGTTGATCCTGTTAAATATATGACACAAGCAAATGAAGAGCGTTTTAATGTAGTTCAGATTGAAGATCCAGAGCCACTTGCAGAGCTTGAGGAAATCTGTGCATTACCTGGAATTGATATGATTTTCTTTGGTCCAGCTGACTTCAGTCAGGGAATCGGAAAACCCTGTCAAATGTTAGACGAAGAGCTTATATCAGCAAGAAAGCTTATTGCAAAAACTGCTCGCAAGTATAACAAAATGGCAGGTACAACAGGCAGTCTTGAAAACGCAAGCGATCTTATTGAAATGGGTTACAACTTTATTGCCATCGGTGCAGATGTTATTGCACTTAGCAGTTATTTCAACAATATAGCTGATTCCGTTGCAAAACTTTAATAATAATAAAAAGACCTCCAATTTTTTGGAGGTCTTTTTATTATTGCTAGGCTATGGTCTTTTTGAAGAATTTTTATAATCCTTAGGGGTCATATTTGTTATTCTTTTAAAAACCCTTGAAAAATAGTGAGGATTATCAAAAGCAAGAAGCTCAGAAATCTGAGTAAAGTTGTAATTACCTTCTCTTATCAGCTTCTTAGCTACGCGAATTTTATTCATAAGAATATACTCAAGAATTGTATATCCCGAATAACTTTTGAATATTTTTGATAAGTAGGTTCTTGAATAGTTAAACATTTTGCAAACATGCTCTACCGAGATTTTCTCATATACACGCTCTTCTATCTGACTCATCATCTGCGATACAAGATGATTTTCCATACTCTCTTTAGACATAAACATTCTTGAATTATGATTTGTATCTTCGTTTCTTATAAGCATTATCAAAAACTGTTCTAAGTGTGTTCTTATCATTTGCTGACCGCCAATCGGAGAATCCTCTCTTAACTCAAGCTTTGTATCTTCTACCGACATTGGATTAAAGGTCTGACTGTACTCTTCTATCAATGTACAAATGTATTTTTTCAGTTTTGATGGAACGCACATTGTCTTTCCTTTAAAGAAATTCATCGCCTCTGATGAACAAACAAAAGAAATAACAAAAACATTAGATGCGCTGTTTCTATCTGCTTTGAGAGTATGAAATTCATTTGGTTTATGGAAGATAATATCCCCCTGAGTTAAATGATATGTATTGTTGTTTGATTTAATTTCAACGCTACCTGAATCAATGAAAACCATTTCCCAGAAGTTATGACTCTCGCCATCAAAATAAAAGTTCTTGTCAAGTTCATAATAATGAATCGTTACAATTTTGTTTATGCTGATAAGATTTGTTATCTTATGTTTTACATAATTTAATTTCATATTAATCCCCTGTTTTCAAAAGTGTACTTTTAGAACAAAAAAAAACATTCCAAATCTTTTGTTTTTATTATATCATATAGTTAAAAATAAATCAAGATGGTAGGTAACAGATTTCAATAATATACGGCTACACCATCGTAAATGCCAACCAAATGCCGGAGGTGCACTAAAATGTATATTATCAAAAAAACAGACGCAAAAATCACATGCATCAATGACAAAGTGTGGGAGATGGCAAATGTTGCAGATATAAACTGCAAAAACTGGTCTCAGTTTCCATATGCGCCAAAAACAACTGCCAAAATACTATATAGCGACTATGGAATCCATGTTCAGCTTGAGAGCGAGGAAAAACCGCTTCTGGCAAGACGAACAGAACAAAATACATTCGTATGCGAAGACAGTTGTATGGAGTTCTTTTTCAGACCAAACGAAAACGATATGAGATATATCAATTTTGAGTTTAACCCATTTGGCACAATGTACCTTGCTGTAAGAACAACAAGGTTTGACCCCGTTTATCCTACTGAGGACAAATCATACTTTGAAACCAAAACTTATGTTGATGACAAAAGTTGGAAACTTCAGTTTGTTGTTCCATTTGAGTTTATCGATCGAATTTTCGGAACCCACACCAAAACAATGTATGGAAATCTCTACAAGTGTGGCGAACAGTGTGAACAGGAGCATTATCTTTCGTACTATCCGCTTCATCCCGTAGAAATTGACTTCCAAAGAAGTGAGTATTTTGGCGAATTTATTTTAGAATAAATATATAAGGAGATGTAACTATGATATTTGATAAAGTGTCAAATTGCGAAAAGTATTTTGTAGCAAACGATAAATATGAAAAGGCCTTTGAATTTATAAAAAAAGCTGTTGAGGAAGATTTGCCTGACGGCAAATATGAAATCATTGGTGACGATCTTTTTGCTTCGGTTCAGTCATACACAACAAGAAAAAATGAAGATTGTAAGTTCGAAGGTCACAGAAGATATATTGACATTCAATATATGGTTTCCGGAATTGAAGCAATTGAGGTTGTTGATATAGAAAAAACAAAATCAAATGTCGGCTATAGCGAAGAAAACGATGTTGATTTCTTTGAAAACACAGACAAGGCGTGTAAATTGGTGATAGAATCCGGTGATTACGGAATTTTTCTGCCAAACGATATACATAAGCCCGGCATTGCATTTGAAAGTCCTATGCCTATAAAAAAGATTGTTGTTAAAATCAAAATTTAACAAAAAAAGGACTTTGTCCCACATTTAAATCAAAACACATGTGGTCAAATTGAAAAAACATATATTTTTATACAAAGCAAAAACCTCAGAAACCGCTTGGTTACTGAGGTTTTTGTGGCTTTCGTGTACATAATAGATGCAAATAAATTGAAATTGAATTTGTTATTTTTTCTCTAAAATCTTATTCGCTTCTTCTGCCGAAATTTCTTTCATAGTTTCGCCACAGCATTTAATACCGCAGTTTTCACAAGTACAATCGATTAATACTTTTACCATTGCACCACATTTTTCACAAATCACGATTTTATCCATATTTACACCTCCTTATTGATTAAATCTCTTGAACAAACTAATTAATTCGTCAATAGTATCCAATTCGCCATTTTCCAGGTCTTTGGTTACACACATATACAAATGGTTTTCTAAAATATGTGTTGACAAGCTTTTAACAGAATTTTTAACAGCAGATAATTGAATTAATACTTCATTGCAGTATGCATCATTCTCAATCATTTTAGTTATTCCATTAATTTGTCCGCCTATTCTGTTCAGCCTATTAATTATTAGTTTTTTCTCATCGGGACTTCTTTTGGTTTTCTTATTGCAACAATTATTATCCATAGTCAACCTCCACATATATATAATATACCCAGTGGGGGTATATTGTCAATAAGGGGGTATATTACGCTAAGCACAATATAATAAAAAAGACTATTCCTAAGAATAGTCTTTTTGCGAAAGAACGACAAAACGGAGCAGAATTGAGGTAAAAAAGTAAAAATGTATACCTTTTCTGCTTGATCGACAAATTGGAATTTGGCGAACTGACAAACTGAAATTTACTTGTGGCAATAGACTTTAATTGCTTCACAGATAAACGTCGCTGTACCGTCGGCATTCTTATCAATGTTATTTCTGAAACGTTCATCTGCAACATACATTTGACCGAGACCTGCCAAAATCTCGTTTGTACAGAGATAGTAATTTTGGGTGATATGGTTTTGTAGCATTTTAACAAGGTTTTGTGCTTTGGTGGATTCAGGCTCATCGCCGCTCTTCATGCAAGAAGCAAACTCTGCAAGAATATCATTCATTTGCTCAGCAAGATTATTCCACTTTTCTTTTGAATAATGCTTTGTTTTTTTTGCGTGTTCCTTATATGCAGGAGTTTGTCCCCATTTTTCTTTTGCTTCTGCCTTATGTTTTTCAAATTCACTGTTATCAAATGCTCTCATAATATTTTCTCCTTTCACGGCACCGTCAATGGCGGAAATCAATCTTTCCAACCTTTCTTTTTTGAGCATAAGCAGGTGTTTTTGCTCTTTCAGTGCTTTGTTTTTGTCATAATTCGGGGATGACAAAATCTCTCCAATGCTCTTTAATGAAAAGTCAAGTTCACGGTAAAAGAGAATCTCTTGCATACGAAGAAAAGATTTTTCGTCGTAAAAGCGATAGCCTGTAGTTTTGTCAACAAAGGCTGGCATCAACAATCCTATTTCATCGTAATAATGCAGTGTGCGCACACTTACACCCGTAAA